>JBJMLT010000499.1:0-3912 GCA_045805165.1 Flavisolibacter sp. | reverse complement strand
TCAAAATGGGGATTTTCAGAATTCTGTTCGCTCAGGTCCTTAATATCATAGAACCATGGTGTTCCGTTTTCCTGAAGAGCAAGAGAGGTAGTTGATTGTATTGAAGTATCAGGACTTAAAGAAAGAGGAAAATAGTCATTATACAACTGAAGCTCTTTATTATCAATGGAAAGTTTTGTTCTATTGCCTATAATCTTTCCTTCATCTATAATAAAAGGTTGATAGTATCCTTCGGTTCCCTTTGCCTGCAGACCAATTGATTTAAACTCTTTACTTATGTATTCGGCTGCTATTTTCTCACCCGGAGTTCCTGTACGTCTGCCTTCCAGCTTATCATCGGACAAGAAGCGAACATGCTGTTGCAAATGGTTAATAAGCTGTTTTTCATCTTTTTTTAATTTCTGTCCGCTGGCAATGCCGGCAGTAAAAAGAAGGATTATTGCAAACCAGGGCTTTCTCATGTGATTTTTCAAATGATCAGGAAGACAAATTTATTTATTGGCCGGTGTATAGTGTTCTATAAATCCATTTTTTTAAACGGTCTTTTTTTCTTAAGCTTATTTTAAAACTTCCGAATTCGTAAGCCATTCCGATCGTTGGCTGGTAACTTTGCGCCGCCTGTAATGACAAAAAGCATTATACATATTGCCTTAGTGGGTAATCCTAACAGTGGAAAGACCTCCCTGTTTAATGCTTTAACCGGATTGAACCAGAAAGTAGGGAATTTCCCTGGAGTTACAGTGGATAAAAAGACGGGCAGAACTTCGATTTCTGATACTATTTCTGGTAATATCATTGATCTTCCAGGAACTTATAGCTTATACCCTAAACGCATGGATGAATGGGTAAGTTACAGAGTGTTGCTTCACCAGGATTCTGAGATCAATGCAGATGTATTTGTTGTTGTTGTGGATGCCAACAATCTGAAGAGGAACCTGTTGTTCTGCTCACAAATACTGGATCTGAAAAGACCAGTTGTAGTGGCCCTAACCATGGTAGACCTGGCCAAGAAAAAAGGGATACAAATCGACCTGACAGAATTGGAAAGGGAATTAGGAGTTCCAGTGGTTCTAGTTAACCCGAGAAAACGAAAAGGAATTATCCAGTTGAAAAAAGCCATTGAACAAACAGCTTCGCAATTGTACAAGGTTCCAGCAAGGGATTTTATAGATAATAAACAATTGGCTAAATCTTCAATTGAAGAAGTTCAAAAGCTAATTCCACAAGCAAGTGATTATTCAGCTATTCATTATTTAATAAATCATGAAGAGTTTTCCTTAAATGACGGATTGCAGGAATCTATTGAATCCATTGAAAAAAGAAACAGTTTCAATCCTACAAAAACGCAGGCCACAGAAATCCTTCAACGATATCATCGCATTAAGCACATAATGCATGTAGCGGTTACCGAACCTGACCCTTTGGAACAGACCATTTTGACAGATAAGCTGGATAATGTATTGCTGCACCGAAGATGGGGGTATATTATCTTACTGGCAGTTTTATTTCTTTTGTTTCAAAGTGTATTCTGGCTAGCTCAGTATCCGATGACCTGGATTGAAATTGCTTTTTCTTCTATTAGTGCCTCGCTTTCGTCTTTTTTACCACAGGGCTGGTTCAGTGATCTTTTTATTAATGGAATTGTAGCGGGGTTGAGCGGTATCATGGTATTTGTTCCACAGATCATGATATTATTTGGTATGATCACTCTTTTGGAGGATACAGGTTACATGGCCAGGATCAGTTTTCTTACAGACAGACTTATGCGAAGTGTAGGACTTAATGGCAAAAGCGTTATGCCACTTATAAGTGGCTTCGCCTGTGCGGTGCCTGCTATAATGAGTGCAAGGAATATTGAGAACAAAAAAGAACGATTGCTAACAATTCTTATAACCCCTTTAATGAGTTGTTCGGCCAGGCTTCCTATTTATACAATCATCATTGGAATGGTGATTCCAAATAAATACCTAGCTGGATTTTTTAGTCTTCAGGCACTTGTAATGATGGGGCTTTATCTTTTAGGACTGCTGATGGGATTACTCGTTTCTTTTATTGCCAAATGGTTAATTAATATAAAGGAGAAAAGCTTTTTCATACTGGAATTGCCAACGTACAGGTCACCGAGAGTAGGCAATATTGTTCAGACAATGATCAATAAAGCAAAGATCTTTATTACTGATGCCGGAAAAGTGATCATGGTCATTAGTCTTATATTATGGGGATTAAGTACATACGGTCCCAAGGATCGAATGCGAAAAGCCACTGTGAATTATGAACAACAACTCGCAAAAAAAGCCAAGCCTGCAGGACAAATTGAAGCAGATTATCATGCTGCGAAGCTTGAAAATTCATACGCAGGAATTTTAGGGAGATCTATTGAGCCTGCCATTAAACCACTTGGGTATGATTGGAGAATAGGGATAGCGCTGATCACTTCATTTGCTGCCAGAGAAGTATTTGTTGGTACTATGGCAACCCTTTTCAGTGTAGGAGAAAAAGATGAAGGACAATTACTGACCGATAAATTAAAAAACGCCAAAAAGGAAAATGGCACTTCCTTATTTACACTTGCTACAGGTATTTCTCTAATGGTTTTTTATCTTTTCGCTATGCAATGCATGAGTACTTTGGCAGTCGTCAGAAGGGAAACAAGAAGCTGGAAATGGCCTATAATCCAACTTATATATATGACCTCGATAGCTTATATAATGAGCTTTATTGCTTATCAGTTGTTGAAATAAAGTTTATCCTTTATAATCCTTTTTATAGGATACTCTCTTAAGATTAATATTAGTAACCGGAGCAACTACAAGAGGAACTTTTTCCATTATGGCCTGATCACTATCAATACCATAAGCTTCACTATCCGAGCGAGCGAGCTTTATAATGCTGAAATAGCTGTTTAAAATAAATCCTTCACGAGCAGAGAATTCATTATCATAAGAGAGAAATCTTTCAAGTATCACGAATTTAAAATCGTTTACATCATGCTTCTCAAGATAATGCTTGCCATCCGGGTCTATTTCTTTATTGGCAATCATTTCTTCAACGATCTTTCTAAACATCAATCCTATTTTAGGCTGAACTTTAAATCCTAACCGAAAGTCCAGTCTTATTATTCTATTCTTTACAATTTCTTCTATATCATATTCCATTACGTAAGGATCATCTGCTCTATCAATATTAATGAACCAGTAAATATCCGCACGCTTGCCATTATTACGGAAGATGGAATCTATAACCCGTTTTTCTATAAGTCTGCCGCCTGAAGATTTTGTCAGGTAGATTAAATGTGTGGCAAATTTTGGAATGGATTTGTCCCTGCTTAATTGTTCAAGTAAGGGCAGATAATCTTTCAAGTTTACAAAGGCAAGCATTCGTAACGTAATCTTTCTTGCATTATACCAGATATACATGGTAGTAATAAGTCCAATTTCAAATACCAGAAAGAATAACCTTTTCAAAAGCTTTACCGCATTGGCTACAAAATATATGGTCTCAACGCAGGCAAAAACAGTAAGTATGGCTCCTACTATCCAGAATGGATAATGCTTTACATAACGAAGAAAATAATAGACCAGAATGGTAGTCATTAACATGGCAATGGTTATTGAAAAACCATAGGCAGCAGTCATCGCTTCACTTGTTCTGAAATAAAGAACAACCAGCACACATCCGGCAAATAAGATCCAATTAATGCTTGGAATGTAGATCTGACCCCTGATATCTGTAGGGAATTTTAGTTTTATCCTGGGCCAGAATCCTAAACTTATAGCTTCGCTTATCAATGTGAATGATCCGCTTATAAGGGCCTGGCTTGCAATAATAGAAGCTATTGTAGCAAGAATTACACCTGGAAGCAGAAATGGGTGAGGAACGATTGCAAAAAAGGGATTTAGACCGCCTAGATCT
>JBJMLT010000498.1:0-3016 GCA_045805165.1 Flavisolibacter sp. | reverse complement strand
CAATATCTGCCGGAAGTATGGTTTCATTTAATAAGGTACGCTTCGCATAATAAGCAGGCAATTCTTCAATGGAAATTCCATATGCTTTGGCTCTTCCTTCCGCCCAACCACCTGCCCATATATTTGAATCAGCAATAACAGCATCCGGATTCACGATGTTAACTCTAATTCCATCAGCTCCTAATTCAGCAGCCAGCAACCTGGTCATATGCGCCTGTGCCGCTTTTGCAGAACCATAGCCTGCATTATTAGGTCCTGCCACTATAGAATTCTTGGAAACAATATTAATGATATCACCGCTTAAACCTTGCTTGCGCATTATTTCTACACCAGCTTTTGTTACCAGGAATTGTCCCTTTACCAATATATCATAAAGTTTATCCCAATCTTTCTCTGTATGTTCCAAGAGGCCCTTTGATATACTTATTCCTGCATTATTTACAATGATGTCTACTCCCCCAAAAGAAAGTGCAGCTTCCTCAAAAGCTTTTTCTATAGATCCTGCATTGGTTACATCAAGCAATGCAGAAGATGCAGTATCTCTTCCAAATAGCTTTTGGAATTCTGTAATAGCTTCCCTGATCCTTTCGTCATTAATATCATTGATCACAACACAAGCACCTTCTTCTGCAAATTTTTTGGCAATAGCTTTCCCAATGCCGCCTCCACTTCCTGTAACCAATGCAATTCTGCCGCTTAAAGGCTTTGGCTTAGGCATTCTTTGCAGCTTCGCTTCTTCCAACAACCAATATTCAATATTAAAAGCTTCCTGTCTTGGCAACGATGTATATTCAGAAACAGCTTCTGAACCCTTCATAACATTGATCGCATTGATATAAAATTCTGCAGCCACACGTGCCGTTTGCTTGTCTTTCGCAAAGGTGAACATTCCAATACCCGGATATAAGATAACAACAGGATTTGAATCTCTTATGGCAGGACTATCCGCATGTTTGCAGGTATTGTAATAGTCAACATACATTTTTCTGTATGATTGAAATTGCGGATCCAACTTTTCCTTTATTGTTGCCGAATTAGTAAGATCATCTGTAGTTGATAATGAAAGAACCAGTGGACTGATCTTTGTTCGCAAAAAATGGTCGGGGCATGAAGTTCCTAAAGGAGCTAACTTATCAAGATCATTTGAATTAATAAATTCGAGCACACGTTCATCATGTGTAAAATGACCGATCATCCTAGTTTGTGATGAACAGAAGCCTCTGAGCACCGGTGCTAACAGCGCTGCTTTTTTCAATCGCTCTTCTTCAGGCAATGCATTTATTTTCTTTCCACCAAATACAGGACGCTTTTTGCCAATATTATCTTCAAGATATTGAGCACACCGCTCAATCACTTCAAGTGTATTCATATAGCTTTCATAAGATGTATCGCCCCAGGTGAACAAACCATGGGAACCCAGCACGATGCCTCTTATTCCGGGATTCTGATCCAGGCTTTCCTTTAATTTCAAACCAAGGTCAAATCCAGGACGCTGCCAATCTACCCAACCAAGTGTTCCGTTAAAAAGTTCTTCAACGATCCTTTTTCCATCTTTAGCTGAAGCAATGGCAATTGCCGCATCCGGATGCAAATGATCGATATGCTTAAATGGAAGAAAAGCATGCAATGGCGTATCTATAGAAGGCGCTTTGGAATTGAGATCATAAATGCTATGGTTAAACAATTCAACCATTTCGTCTTCATATTCGATCCCACGGTAAACGTTCTTTAGATTACGCAATCGATCAACATATAAAGCGGCAAGTCCATTTCTTTTCATTGTTCCGAGATCTCCACCAGAACCTTTAACCCACATAACTTCAACTTCTTTTCCGGTAAGCGGATCTTTCGACATGAGCTTACATGAAGTATTACCTCCACCATAGTTGGTCAGTCGCAGGTCAGCACCCAACAAATTAGAGCGGTAGACCAAAAGAGCTACTTCATCTCCAGCCATTTCTGCAGCCTTCTTTTCATTCCATAAATAGCTTACATGCTTGAATTGAGATGTTGTAATACCCATAACTGATTTCGTTTTATAAATGTAATTTGTTTATGGCTTCAGGTAATTTCCATATCCCACCAGTAATACAGAAGCTATCATTATTGATACGCCAATAAAAAGAATCCTTTTTGCTTTCCTGGAAACATAAGACCATTCCTTTGATATTAATCCCCACATATTCGCTACCAGAATAATAAATGTCATATGAAGTATCCAGGATGAAGCTCCATTGCCTAACCTGCTTTCTCCCATTCCATAGAAGAAGAATTGCAAAAACCATGTGGTTCCGGCGAGAGCCGAAAGCAGATAATTTTTTAACAAGGGTGTATTCTTATTTGCATAGTCGCCAAAAGAACGATGCTTTGCATTCAGAAACATGCAATAAATAAAATTAAATGTAAGTCCCCCCCAAAGCACGACGACATATACTACATTATTGCGAAAGAGAAATTCACCAGAAGCAGGATGTGCATTCTTCCATAATGTATTGGCGACTGTAGCCATAGGCTTGCCGGCTTCCAATCCAAAATTAAAACACGCGCTCAATAGTCCTGAAATAATAGCAAGCGTTAAGCCCAGAGCAAACTTATATTCAATAGCGTTGCTCTGCTGACCAGCATTTAAAGTTGGAGGAGCTTCCGCTGTAACAGCTACTTTTTCAAATAGAGCGGTACGGCTTCCCTTATCTGCTGCTACAGTTCCTGAAACCAATACAGGCTGTGGGGAATTTAATTTAGCATTCCCCAATTCCGAATGTTGATGAGTCAATTCAGCATTTAATTCCTTTTCTTTTAAAGTTCCGGCTTTACCACAAAAAATAATTCCAATAATACAGATAACTAATCCTGCCAATACCGTTATTCCCCAATTACTGCCAGCGATAATGCTAATGGTATCTTTTCCTGCCTGCGGAGCAAATTGATAATAGATAGACGGGACAAGGGATCCGAATATCATACATAACCCAAGAATTATTCTTGTTCGTAATTTCTTTGTTTAGTTAATGAGTGT
>JBJMLT010000497.1:0-10212 GCA_045805165.1 Flavisolibacter sp. | reverse complement strand
TGCTTGTAATTGCTTACAAAATCGCGGCGCACGAACATCATTACAAGGTCTCTGTACTTCCAGACTTCCCGTAACTTAAGATCAAATAAATGGGTCTTGGGTTCAATGATCTCGGTCCATGGACCTTCCTTAGAAGCAGTTAAAATATCATTTTTTATTTCTGCGTGTATCGCTTGTGGTTTAACAGACGTACTCATGCAAATGGATAATGGGTTACTCGCTTATTCGTATTGACGCGATACCTGGTAACCTGATTTTATTAGTAATTGTTCCTGCTCAAAAGATTTTATATCTGCTTCCACCATTTCTGCGATCATTTCTTTGAGGGAATATTTTGGCTTCCATCCAAGCTTTACCTGTGCTTTGGTAGGATCGCCTATAAGCAGATCTACTTCAGTAGGACGGAAATAACGTGGATCTATTTTTACAATTTCCTGTCCTGCTTTAAATGAATAATTATTTGTACAGGAACGTACATACCCACGTTCATTTTCATTCTTTCCTTTAAATTCTACATCTACTCCTACTTCTTCAAATGCCAGTTTTATAAAGTCACGTACACTTGTTGTTATGCCGGTTGCAATTACATAATCCTCCGGTTCATCCTGTTGTAATATCCGCCACATGGCTTCTACATAATCTTTAGCATGGCCCCAGTCCCTTTTTGCATCTATATTCCCCATGTATAATTTATCAGTAAGCCCTAATGCCAATTGGGCAACGCCTCTTGTTATTTTGCGTGTTACAAATGTTTCTCCTCTCATCGGACTCTCATGGTTAAAAAGGATTCCATTGCAGGCATACATATTATAGGCTTCACGATAATTTACCGTGATCCAGTAGGCATATAATTTTGCAACTGCATAAGGCGACCTTGGATAGAATGGAGTAGTTTCCTTTTGAGGGACTTCCTGCACCAGTCCATACAATTCCGAAGTGGAGGCCTGGTATATTTTTGTTTTCTTTTCCAGTCCCAGTATTCTCACGGCTTCCAATAAACGCAAAGTCCCAATGCCATCCGCATTGGCTGTATATTCAGGAGTATCAAAGCTAACTTTTACATGGCTCATTGCTCCAAGGTTGTAGATCTCATCAGGCTTCACTTCCTGAATAATTCTTATCAGGTTGGTACTGTCCGTTAGATCTCCATAATGAAGAATGAAATTTCTGTGCTTTTCATGCGGGTCCTGATATAAATGATCAATCCTGGCTGTATTAAACAATGATGACCTTCTCTTGATACCATGAACTATATAATCCTTGCTTAGCAACAATTCAGACAGATATGCTCCGTCCTGTCCGGTTATGCCGGTTATTAAAGCGATCTTACTCATTGAACCTGTTGTGTTTTCTTTTTTGTTAATGTACGCAGGTAAATTCCATACCCGCTTTTCTTCAGTTCTTCTGCCTGATATAATAATTGCCCTTCGTTTATAAATCCCATCCGGTAGGCAACTTCTTCTATGCATCCTATCTTGGTGCCTTGCCTTTTTTCTATAACTCTTACAAACTCACTGGCATCACTAAGTGAATCAAAGGTGCCGGTATCTAGCCATGCAGTCCCACGATCCAGAATGGAGACCTTTAATTCTCCTCTCCTCAGGTATTCTTTATTTACATCGGTTATCTCATATTCACCTCTTGCGGAAGGCTTAAGATCTTTCGCTATATCAACAACTTTATTATCATAAAAATAAAGTCCGGGTACTGCATAATTTGATTTTGGCTCCGAGGGTTTTTCTTCTATGCTGATGACCCTTTTTTGATCATCAAATTCCACCACGCCATATCGTTCAGGGTCAGATACTTCATAGGCGAATACATAGCCTCCTTCCACATTATTCAATGTTTGCAGTTGCCTTCCTAATCCTGATCCGTAAAATATATTATCGCCCAATACCAATGCTACCTTGTCCTTTTTTATAAATGGCGCACCGATCACAAACGCCTGGGCTAATCCGTTAGGAACTTTTTGTATGGCATATTCAAAATGGCATCCTACCTGTTTTCCATCTCCTAATAAACGCTTGAATTGATCATTATCTTCCTGAGTAGTTATGATAAGTATTTCCCGGATTCCTGCCATCATCAGTATCGACAATGGATAATAGATCATCGGCTTATCATAAATTGGCATTAACTGCTTGGAAATGGCTTTTGTAATAGGGTATAATCTTGTTCCGCTTCCGCCAGCCAGTATAATTCCTTTCACCTAATATGCTGTTTTATATTGTTCCTTATAATAATTCTGATACTCTCCCGAAGTAACATTCTTCAGCCATGCTTCATTTTCCAAATACCAGTCAATGGTCTGGCTTAATCCTTCCTCGAAAGTTACACTTGGCTTCCAACCCAGTTCTCTGTTGATTTTGCTGGCATCTATGGCATATCTTCTGTCATGTCCAGGCCTGTCCTTTACATAGGTGATCAGTTGTTCATTTGTTCCCGGTTTTCTGCCCAGCTTTTCATCCATCAGTTTACATAATAGTTTCACCAAATCAATATTTTTCCATTCATTGAAGCCACCTATATTATAAGTTTCGAATGTTTTCCCTTTATGAAATACAAGGTCAATGGCAGCAGCATGATCTTTAACAAAAAGCCAGTCCCTCGTATACAATCCATCTCCATATACGGGCAATGGCTTGTTATGAATGATATTATTAATGAATAGGGGAATTAATTTTTCAGGGAAATGGTTCGGTCCATAGTTGTTGGAGCAATTTGTAATTATAATAGGTACTCCATAAGTATCTCCGTAGGCACGCACAAAATGATCCGATGCAGCTTTCGATGCTGAATAAGGAGAATGTGGATCATAAGGCGTTTCCTCAGTAAAATATCCTTTTGCTCCTAATGCTCCGTAAACTTCATCGGTGGAAATATGATAGAACAGCTTACCTGAAAAATTCTTCCATTGCTTTTTGGCTGCATTAAGCATATTTACAGTTCCTGCCACATTCGTATACACAAAATCCAGAGGCGATAATATCGAACGATCAACATGCGATTCTGCAGCCAGATGTATTACTCCATCTGGTTGATATGAAGAAAAGACCCGGTCCAGTTCCTCAATATCCAGAATGTTTACTTTTTCAAAAATATAATTAGGAAAATGCTCAATATCCTTAAGATTTTCAAGATTACCTGCATAGGTTAATGCATCCAGGTTCACAATGGTATATTCCGGATATTTAGTAACAAATAACCTCACCACATGCGAACCAATAAACCCTGCTCCCCCCGTAATTAAAATCGTTTTTCCTCCCTTCCCCATCCCTTTAATTTATATGTTTAAACTAATTGACTATTGACATAATTAGCTAATCAGCTAATTAGCTAATTAGCTAATTAGCTAATTGCTCAGCTGTATCCAAAATGATGCTGCACCCTATACCATTCAAACGTTTGCTTCAATCCTTCTCTCGTTCGCACCGTGGGATTATAACCTAATAATTTTTTGGCTTTTGTAATATCAGCAAGACTATGCACTACATCTCCGGTCCTTGCCGGTCCATATTTAGGAGCCAGATCGCTTCCTGCTATTTCTTTTATTATTTCAAATAATTCATTAAGTGTTGTTTGCTCACCGCAGGCAATGTTATATACCTGGTTAACAGATTTTGAACTGGTACTAAAAAGCGCAAGCTCATTGGCCTGAACTGCATTTGAAACATAAGTAAAATCCCTGCTGTGTTCTCCATCTCCATTAATAACCGGTGGTTCATTATTCAATACAGCATTTATAAAAAGAGGAATAACAGCCGCATACGCGCCTTCAGGATCTTGCTTCGGGCCAAATACATTAAAGTAGCGAAGTCCTATAAATTCCTGACCATACGTCCTTGCAAAGACATTCGCATAAAGTTCATTCACATATTTAGTAACAGCATATGGAGATAAGGGATTGCCTATCTCATCTTCTACCTTGGGAAGGCCGGGATGATCTCCATAGGTAGAAGAACTGGCCGCATATACAATGCGCTTTATCTTATTTTCCTTGCAAGCGATAAATACATTTACGGTACCTGTAATATTTACCTCATTAGTGGTTAAGGGATCATGGATCGATCTTGGCACTGAACCCAATGCTGCCTGATGAGACACAAGATCAATATCCTTACAGGCTAAAAGACAGTCATTATATTCTCTGATATCCCCTTGAATAAATTCAAACTTGCTGTTAGTTTCAAATTCTTCAATATTTTCTGCGGATCCTGTAAAAAGGTTATCAATCACCCGCACTAATTCAACTTCTTCCTTTTTTAATAAATGTCCAACAAGGTTAGATCCGATAAAGCCCGCTCCGCCTGTTATTAATATCCGCATTATACTTCCGTCTTTTTGCTTTTGTTATTGGTCCATTTGCTAAAATCCATCCAGCCTAATATTCGCTCAATTCTGGTAGGTGGTGGTATTTCTTCATCATAATATCCTGCACCGTATCCATAGCCTTTTCCGTATCCATATCTTCCATATCCATAATATCCATAGCCGGTTCTGATCTTCACGTCATTCAGAACGATCGATATTTTAGGAAGTTTTCCGCTCTTTTGGAACTCATCGATCATGCCTATTTGCTTCTTGAAAGTGTGTCCCTGACGGACTATATATAAAGTAGTATCTGCAAATTCTGCAAGTGTCATGGCATCGCTTACCATTCCTATCGGAGCAGTATCCATAACTACTACATCAAAATTCTGTCTTAGCCACGTAAAGAGATCTTTTACCTTAGGATCAAGTAGTAATTCTGCCGGATTTGGTGGCACGGGTCCGCATGGAAGAACAAAAAGATTGGCGCTGCCTTCAACAGGCACTGGAAGATCTTCAGCCTTTACCTTTCCTAACAGGAAATTCGTCAGGCCAACTTTCTTGGGTATATGTAATTGGGAAAGGATTTTAGGCTTCCGGATATCAAATTCCAGGATAATTGTTTTTTTACCCGCAAGGGCCATCACAGCACCCATATTTGTACTAACAAAAGATTTACCTTCTCCACTAAAGGAAGAAGTAACGAGGATTACCGGCTTCGTAGTATTTGCTAATAAATATTGAATATTCGATCGTAATATTCTGAATTGTTCTGCAATTACGCCTCTGTTATTTGGGGTTACCATTAAAGTAGATGTTCCATAAGAATGGCCAACTTCACCAAGTACCGGTACTGGCGTAAGCCTGTTAATATCCATTCGTGTAGTTACCTTATCATCCATTATCTCAAGAATGAATATGAATAAAGCAGGTAATAATATCCCTACTAAAGAGGCCATTAGCTGGATGTTCCTTTTCTTTGGCTTTATTGGTGTAGCATTCGGATAAGCTTCATCCAGTATTTTAGAGCTGGTAATATTCGAAGCTAATGCAATAGCTGCCTCTTCTCTTTTTTCCATCAGGTAGTTGTAAACAGATAATTTACTGGCTTGTTGCCTCTTAATATCCTCAAGCACCTGTTGCTTGGCTGGCAAGGTTCGTACCTGACTTTCCGCTTTACTGCTTTGCCTTTTTAAACTCTCAACAGAAGTATTTATTGATGACTTAACATTACGCAGATTTTCCAGTATGTTTTGTCTTAGTTTTTCTATCTGTTCTTCTTTTTGTTTCACAAGGGCATTTCCTTTAGGGATATTTTCATCAAGGAGTGCCTTATGCTCCAGTTGTGCAACATTATATCCGCCGATCATGGTTCCTAGCGTTTGGTCCTGAATGCCTAAAGAAGAAGGTACAGGATCATAGGCATTTTTTTTATCAGTCAGGTAGTTTTCGATCATTGTCACTATTTCTGCCTGAGTGTTTTGCAAATTGATATTCTTATCTGCGTCTGTTATGCTTCCAAGAAAAGTAGCGCTTTGTGCCTCGGGGTCAAATATGTTATTGCTTTGCATGTAAAGCAGCCGGATATGATTAATGCTATCCAGTTCATGAGAAACAACTTTTAAACGATCATCTATAAATGCTTTGCTACGTTGGTTAGTTGCATTTTTATCTTCCAGGGTTACAGTTTGATACTGGTCCATTACCTCATTGATCACATCAGAGGTATATTGCGCATTGTCTGTTTCAAGTGTCAGTAACAGAATCCCCGTCCCACTGCTTTTTGGCGCTACAACCAGGCTGGATGAAAGAGCGCTCGCTACAGGAAAAGTAGGGCTCCAGGTTACTCGGTATTTATCACCAAGCTGGAATTCATTTCTCCTTACCAGGCGAAAGACCCCAAATGGATTTCGCAATATTTGCCCGAATCCGAATTCTTTATTTTCACCATTAATTGAAAAATGATTCTGATCTCTGAAATTGATAAGAAATTGAAATCCGTTACTGGAATCTGTTACAGAAAATACATCAATATAAAAAGGACAACCCTTGTAAATGTTCAATTCTTTTATTTTGCCAATAGCATAATAATTAAAATTGAGATTTAAGGACTTAACTACTCTTTCCATCAAAGGTCGTGACTTCAATACCTCAATCTCATTTTGAATATCTTTCGAATGGTCTGAAGCTAAAAACTGATCATATTTATCATTCCCTTTCAGTACCTGGTCTTCCTTTATGATCATGGAACCGGTAGCTGAATAAATAGGAGTTGCATACCTCAGATAGATGTAAGCAACAAATAACGATAAGGCTACAGATATGATGAATAATGGCAGGAACCGTAAGTACTTAAAGAATAGATCTCTAATGCTAAGGTTTGTAGGCTCATTATTATCTAAAGGTGTAAGGAATTGGTCCTCCATTATACTGGATGCTTATTTGAATATATTATACAGAAGTGCAAGGCTGGTTACAATAGTTAGTGCAAATCCTATTTGCTGTATTACCCTTTGCTGCTCCGTCTGTTTTAATTTATATTTTGTCTGATCTACTAGTACTACATCATTTTGCTGAAGCTGATAATAAGGAGAAGTGAAAATGTCTTTCGAGGTAAGATCAAGTACGCCAAGTTGCCGTATGCCATTATTTTCTCTTAATACTTTTACTTCTTTTATTTTTCCGAATTGCGTTACCCCTCCGGCCATTCCAACCGCCTCAAGTATGCTGATCCGCTCAGTAGGAATGGTTAATACTCCCGGACTTCCAACCTCACCTAAAACAGTGATGCGGAAATTCAGGAATCTTATGATTACGGTTGGACTTGTAAGTAGTCCTTGTAACTTTTGCTTAATGGTATCCGCCAATTGTTTTTTGGTCAGTCCTTCTACATGCATAACACCCAGCCTTGGATAATCTATATTTCCCTCCTGATCTACTAAGATCCCCTGTTGTTGATTATTGCCCTGGGAGGCGCCACCTGTGTTTATTACGGGTAAGTTATATAATTTATCTGCTTCAATGTTTGTACTCGCGCTGTAAACCTGGATAGAGAGTAGATCACTTTTTTGAATGATCGGTTCAAACATATATACCGACTTTTTAAAACTCGTATCCTTTACATCTTCCAGGTAATTATAGGTAGCCCGTTTTTGCGATCCACAGGATGAAAGAATAAGAACGAATAAGAGAAGACTTAAAGAAATGCGCATCAATCGTTATTTGGTGGTTGTGCTGAAATAAGCTTGGTCTTGTCAATATAGGCGATCAATATGTATCCTAAGCTGTCTATACACACTTTGGCCATTTTATTTTTGACTTCAATGATTTTTCCTTCCTGTTCCATCATCGGTCCGGATATAACCCTTACTCTTTCCTCCGGCTCAAAATCCATTCTTTTCACTTCCACATTTTCATATTCATCAAGAAATCTTTTGATTATCTGTATTTCCTTTTCCTTTATTATGGCTGGCTTTCCATTCCAATAAACAAAATTTACTACCCCATTGGTCATTCTTACATTCGTCCGGTCATCATCGCTGATTTTTACAAACACATAAGATTTAAAAAGAGGCTCTTCAACCAGTTTGATGCGGTCACTCCACTTTCTTCTTACTTTATTTAACGGACAATAACTCTCTACGCCTTTTTGCTGTAACAGGCTGTTGACTTTTTTTTCCCATCGGGGACGGGTATATATGGCGAACCATTTTGTACTCAAGTGTTAGTTTTTTCATGGCTTCGCCCTCTCAGTCACATGGCATTTTTTGCGACCGAGCCCTGGAAACCGTGCAAATATATACTTTGCCCTGTGACTGGCAAACGTATAAAAATGGCAGATTTTGAATAAGTTATTTATAAAATTCGAACTTCACCCTGTTCCAGTTGATAGCTTTCTCCCGAAAAGGAACAGGTTGCTCTTCCTTTATCATTGAAAATCAACTTATAGCCGCTCCTGCTCATCCATCCTTTTTGTTTAGCAGGATTGCCAATGACCAATGCAAAAGATTTCACATTTTTGGTTACTGTAGACCCAGCGCCTATCATTGAATAAGAGCCAATGTTGATTCCGCAGATTAAGGTTGAATTGGCCCCAATACTTGCCCCTCTTCCAATAATTGTTTTCTTAAATTCAGATTTTCGCTCAATAAAGCTCCGGGGATTAATGACGTTGGTAAAAACTACAGAGGGACCTATGAAAGATTCATCTTCTAAAACTACTCCATTATATATAGAAACATTATTCTGGATCTTTACCTCATCCCCTATAAGTACATTATTGTCAATGAATACATTTTGGCCTATAATACAATCTTTCCCGATCCTGCAGCCTCCCATTAAATGAGAAAAATGCCACACCCTCGTCCCATTACCGATAACCGCACCTTCATCTACAATTGATGTAGGGTGTATAAATATGCTATCCCCCATAAAGAAATCGAAAGTAGTAATACCCCCGATAAAATCCTTGGTATTAACCCGCTATTTATTTTCGTAGAATTACGCATCCCCCATCCTCCCATTGGCACATTGTCACATCGGCACATTTGCACATTGCCCTACCCATCCATCCTTACGATCTTCGGATAAAACTTTCCAACTATTTCAACCAATTGTTGCTGAGCTCTCATTACTTCATGTATATCCTTATACGCCATTGGCGCTTCATCTAGTCCCCCACCCATTAAGACAACTCCATTTTTAGTAAGTACTTCTTTTAAATGATTATGAGTAATGGTTTTTATCGCCGCGGTACGACTCATAACTCTGCCCGCGCCATGGGATGCAGAATTTAAGGAGCCCTCTTCTCCCTTTCCCTTTACTATAAATCCGGGAGCCGACATTGAACCTGGTATGATCCCTAACATGTTTTTACCGGCAGGAGTTGCTCCCTTTCTGTGAACGATCACTTCTTTACCATTATACTTTTCCTTCCATGCAAAATTGTGATGGTTCTCAATTCTTTTTAATAATGGCATTTTTAGTTCATTTACAATTTTGTCATGAATAATATGGTGACAGGCAGAAGCATAATCTCCTGCCAGGGTCATAGACATCCAGTATTCTATTCCTTCTTGTTCGTTCAGTTCCAGCCACGCAAGATTAGCCGCTTCTCCGGGTAATTTTCTTTTCTCTTTTGCAATTTTTGTATAATGATTGGCAATGGAAGCACCTAATCCGCGTGAACCGGAATGCGAAAGCAAACCAATGTATTTTCCTTGGGGCAAGCCAGAAACGTTATCGTCTTCCGGTACTTCAACAATTCCAAATTCTACAAAATGATTTCCCGAGCCAGAAGTGCCAATCTGCTTTTCTGCCTTTTCATGCAGCCCTTTTAATAATCCTGTTTCATCAAATTCTTTTCTGTAAAGAACCTCATGATCTGAAGGGTTTTCAAATTGTCTCCCGCTTCCAAATAAGGTATGATCATTCAGAAGTTTTTTGTAATAATGCTCCTTTTCATTTAGTTGAACAGGATCTGCATCAAATACAGATAAGCACATTCGGCAACCTATGTCAACTCCAACTCCATAAGGAATAACTACATTTTCAGTGGCCAGCACACCACCAATGGGTAATCCATATCCGGAATGTGCATCAGGCATTAATGCACCTGCTACTGATACAGGTAGCCTTGCCGCATTCCTCATTTGCTTAAAGGCTCCTTCCTCAATCTGATCTCTGCCAAATACATTAAATGGAATTCCATTTTCGTTTAATGCGATCTCTTCATTTACTGATTTAGGCTTTGGTAATAAGGCTTTTGATATTTTACTTAGTACAGGGTCATCAGCGTACTGATTGGGACTCTGTAAAATGCTTCCTAATAATTCTAATGCATCAGCATGGGAAAGATGTTTATAGTTTTTTTCTATCACATTCATGGCAATGCTGATTACT
>JBJMLT010000496.1:0-22806 GCA_045805165.1 Flavisolibacter sp. | reverse complement strand
GGTTGCTGTAGAACCATGGTAAATAGCAGATGAAACAGTTAACGCTCCATCAAGATCAAATTGAAGAGAATTTACATTATTAACTGTTGTTCTAAAATAAGTTGTTACACTGCCCGATGAAATAGCTGCTGAAACAGATGGGTTCACAGAAATACTGATACGGTGATAAACTATATCGTAATTGGAACCATTTGAATAAAAATAGTTGGATAGTTTATAATGGGCGAATGAAAGCTGTCCATATAAAACCAGCAGGCAAAGTAAAAATTTATTTTTCATAGGCAATCCGTTTGGTCTTCGGATCATGCAACCTGATCATAACAGAATTTTACTGCTGTTTTCGATAGTCAATGATCAGGCTCTGTCTTTAACAAACCTCCTCAATTAATCTAAGCCTGCAAATAGTATCTTGTGCTGAACTAATACGTACCTATAAGATAAATTTAGGTTATGCTAATAGTTTTCTTTTATTTACTGAAATTTGCATATGAATAAGCCAATAATAGGTGTCACCTGTGGTGATATTAATGGAATAGGAACAGAGCTAATTATAAAAACGTTTTCAGATCATCGCATCCTGGAACAATGCACTCCGGTAATTTTTGCATCTAATAAGCTTATCAATTTTTATAAAAAATCTATCCCTGATCTGCATTTTAACTATCAGAGTGTTCGGGATTTTACCAAGGTAAATCCCAGGCAGGTGAATATTTTAAATTGCTGGGAAGAGGAAATGGTTATTTCACCCGGCCAGTTAAATGATGTAGGAGGCAAATATGCTGTAAGGTCTCTTTTAGCTGCTGCTGACGCATTAAAGGATGGACATATTCAAGGGCTTGTTACAGCTCCTATACATAAAAAAAATGTTCAGTCTGCAGAGTTTAATTATACAGGACATACTCCATTTCTTCAATCAATTGCAGAAGCAAGTGATGTATTAATGCTATTATATGCGATGAATTTCAGAGTAGCCTTAGTTACTGAGCATATCCCTGTAAGGTCAGTCGCAGAAAAAATTACCAAAGATGGCATAGTATCAAAATTGAACATGTTGAACAATAGCTTAAGAAAAGATTTTGGTATTGATAAGCCTAAAATTGCAGTTTTAGGATTAAACCCTCACGCAGGGGATGAAGGCTTAATTGGTAATGAAGAGGAACAGATAATAAAGCCAGCCATTAAAGAATCGAAGCAAAATATGCTGGTATTCGGACCGTACAGTGCAGATGCTTTTTTTGCTCGCAGGAACTATTTACAATTCGATGCAGTTTTAGCGATGTACCACGATCAGGGTTTAATTCCTTTTAAAACTATAGCTGTGGGCGAAGGTGTAAATTATACGGCCGGCCTTCCTTTTGTTCGAACCTCACCAGATCATGGTACCGCTTTCGATATTGCAGGAAAAAATAAAGCAGACCCAACTTCCTTCATTACCGCTGTTTTCGAATGCGTTGATATAATAAACAGAAGAAATGAATTTGAAGAGCGTAATAAAAATCCATTAAGAAAAATAACGGCAGAAGTTTTAAAGAATGTGGAAGACGAAACCATATCAGAATAATTAAAAAAAACTATCTACATATTTTACATTTTACATTTTACATTTTTTTAATTTTTATTATCCCCCAAATACTCTCGAAGGCTTTCCACATATTTTTCGAAAGCCTTTACTCCTGTCACTGTAATTTTACAAATTGTTTGAGGATAATTTTCCTTATACTGTTTAATTACATCAATATATCCGGCTTCTTTTAACTTTTGAATCTGGACACTAATGTTACCGGCGGTAGCATTTGTTTTTTCTCTGAGAAAAGTAAATTCAGCTTCCTTTACACTTATTAGTAAGGACATAATAGCTAATCGTAATTGTGAATGCAATATGGGGTCCAGATCCTTAAACATTAGCTGTCTTTTTCAGCCTGCTATACCGGTTCTTTAATATTATTCCTGGAATTAACCAGTTAAAAACACCGGCCATTCCATTTAAAAGCAGATCATAGGTAGATGAAGTAAAACATGAAATAAAAAAGAATATATAGCAAAGAATGGCAGCAAAGACCATAGGCCTGAATTTGCAAATCAAGCCGGTCGCAAGCGTTGGTATTGCATACAAAAGCAAAAACAAGGAACCATAGCTTGGAATAAAAATATGAAATGGAATTGATGCTCCCGTCGATATGATTTCCATTATTCTGGATCCCTGAGTTGAAATAGATTTCTCAAAAACTGACGGAACAATATTCAAATAAAGGATTAACGTAAAAATGCTGATAGCATAAACGATCCAAACTGCATTCAATGCAGCTTCAATATGTGTTATTGCTTTTCTTTTCTTTCTTTCTCTTCCTGAAATAATGATCTGAGGTATCAGGGCAATAAAAGTAAGCCACCAGATGTCAAATCCTATAGTAAAATTCCAAAACCGTTCAGCGAAGCTCATAAACCCGCAGAAAGCGATCGTAGTTCCCCATAATATAGCGCTTGTACCACTGGAATGAAAATCTGGCTTTGCCTTATTGATCATTTCTGTAATGATTTTCAGGCTTTCTTGTTCCGACATTTTATTTTCTTCCATTTAATTTGATTTTTTAGATGAAAGTAAATGTCCGGGTATAATGTAACTAATTAACAAAGCTGCTGAAGCAAATAACAGTTGCTCGTCAAAGCCGAAAAACACAGAGGCGCAGGCAAGAATCCAATTGACAATTCCACCAATTACCAATGGTGAAAATCTGAGAATCTTTCCCGAGACATAAGTACCTAAACCATATAATAAAATGAAAAACGGGTAAGAGAAATTCCAACCTTCTTTTGAATTGGAAATTATAAAAATCAGGACAAAAAAGCTTATTCCAATTCCTGACCATAAATAACCCATGCTTTCTCCAACATACGTCCGCACACCTTTATTCCTATTTCTTTTTATAGAATAGATAATGGTAAAAATAAAAGCTGGTATTGCTAATAACCAAACAAGATAATGGTACTCATTTTTGAGTACCACTTTTAAAAAGAATTGAGTGAGAATGGCAGTAAATGTAAACCATCCCCAGAATAAAAAATAAAATCTGTTCTCACTAATATTTGATTTAGCCTTGTAAATCATAGCTTGTATAAGCTTAAGGCTATCCTGAGGTGAAAAATTATCTTCCATTAATTTATAGTTTACGCAATAACTACCATTTAATTCAACATCAGTTATTTGATCTGCGATAAGAAATATTCTGTTGTATGTCTTCCCCATACAGGGTCTATTGGCGTAGCAGGTTTAAATGCATCATACTTTTTCAGAGCTTCTTCAAATAATGCTTTTGCTTCTGTTTTGCTGCCTCCATATTGCTCGGGAGTAAAAAATTTGTCTTCACCTTCCAGCATATATACTCTTGGATTTTCAGGATTTAATTTTTTCGCCATATCCAAAGCCTGTTGAGCCTGAGGACCGTATTGCATGTATCGGTTCATAGGGTCAGCCATCATCTTTAATGTTGCGATCATTTTTTTTGCGACATATATTTCCGAATTATCCTTGCTCAACGCTTCTGCTTTATTAATTAATTGCTCTGCTCTGTCTGCCATGGGATCGGTAACAGAACCCATGCCGTCTTTTCCCATAGTAATCATGTATGCAGCATTTACTTCCGCAATAGCTGCATAATAATAAGGTAGCCATTGGGTTTTTTCTGCATCGCCTATGCGTTCAAAAGAATTGGAAAGATCTTTAAGATTATCAGCGTTTCTTGTGGTATCAATAGCAACCACTTTATCTTTCATAGCATTAATGTATTTATCACTTTGTGAAAAAGCGGATAGTACAGCAACACATAAAGCAAGTGACAATATTTCTTTTTTCATGATCATTAATTTTAGTTATTAAATAATTTATTATGCATTTTTATAGATTATTATTTATTGCTTCCTGGCTTCGGTCTACTCCGAAACTAAAGAATGCTCCTATGTAAACAAATGACTTTACTGAAGGTGTTATAGCATATTTATACAAGCCATTCCGTGAATAGTTATAACCGAATACCTGTTTTGAACCTAATACATTATTAATTGAGAATACAAATACCGTTGATCTTCCTGGAGTGCTCTTAAATACATTGGGTAAATAATCAATGCTCAGACTTAAGCTGTTATAGCTTAATGTTTTGCCCTGATCGAATATTATAAATTTTCCACTGCCATTATCATAGACAATGTTATAATAAGGCCTTGGTGATGCATAGGTATAAGATGCATTGATCTGAGTTTTGATTGATGCCACAAATTTTTTCAGCACAATGGAGGCAGTATGTGTTGAAGCGAAATTGGGCTGTATGGCATAAGGAAAATTAAGATAATTGCGTTTGGTATCCAGGTAAGAATAGGAGATCCAGTAATCAAAATTCTTGAAGGTCTTTTTATCTCTCCAAAACAATTCAAATCCTTTGGCATCACCATAGCCATTATTACTATTAGCTTCCTGCTGGTTATATTGTGTTAAGGTTGTTTTTAAAAGTTCATGATATTTTTTATAATAAGCTTCTATCCTGAAAATAATTCCATTGCTCATTTTCTGATATTGAGCAATATAATGTTCCGCCTCCATAAAACTGAGTGGATTGGCAGAAGGTAAATACTTTGTTTCAGGGTCCTGGAAAAATTTTCCATAAGCTATTGATGCCTGACTTTCCTTCCCCAATTTGTAAGCTATGGAAATCCTTGGAGCAATATTAGCTTGATTCAATAAAGAGGAATGTTCAAAACGGCCTCCAATCTTTGCTGCCAGGTTATTGGTTATATATACATCAGTTTCAGCAAAGGCAGCTTTAAGATTTTCTATTATTCCATAATCGATCTGCTGCCCGCCATTGATCGTATAATAATAATGTTCGTCACTATTGTTATATTCTGCACCAAACCGAACTGTGTTTAATCCTAAAAATCTCTTTTCAATTACCACCTTCGAATTGAAATAATGATCCCGGGTTCTAAGCGCAAAATTTTTATACTCATAAGTATTCAATACAACAGTATTATTATTCAAATCCTGCAGGTTACCATTTATATGATCAATATTATTGGAATAAGATAGGCCGGCATTTACTTTCCATCCCTTCCCTATGGTTTCTTTCCACGATAAATTATGGTACATATTGAAATTATTCAGTTCAAATGCATCCTTAAATTGTGGCGTATCAACACTCGGTCTTCGTATGCCAACTTTATTCGCACTGAAATATCCATAATATTTTAGCATGCCGGTCTTTGATGTCTTTACTCTGAAATTAAAATCGCCTGTATGAAAATCGGGCATAGTGAAATAATCAATGCTTGGTTTCAATACCTTAAATGCAAGGTCAACATTTAAATAATTATAGCTGGCGCCCCATGACCAGTTTTTATTCTTACTTAATTTTTGAATGCCGCCTCCTCCTCCGATCGGAGATATGCTTAGGCTTGCAGAACTTACTTCCGGTAAGTCGATAGATTCTAATATTAATGCGGATGATAAAGCCTGACCATATAAAGCTGAATAGCCTCCTGCACTGAAAACTGTTCCCTTGAATATAAACGGAGAGAACCTTCCTCTTTGGGCAATATCCGGTACGGTGCTGTAAAAGAAATTATTCACTAAAGTGCCATCAATAAATATTTTTGTTTCCGTTGCAGTACCTCCGCGTACAAATAAACCTTCACTTTCTCCTACCTGTTGGGCTCCTGGTAAAGTCTTTATCGCTGCAGTTACATCGGCATTTGCACTTGCCGTAGTTAATATATCCAGAGTACTTAAAACCGTTCCTTTCTTCCTGTCACCAGCCTCAAATGAACCAGCCGTTATTACAACAGCTTTTAATTCATTGATCTCTTCTTTTAAATTTATGGATAGTGTTATCGATTGACCGGAAAGACTGATCTTTTGCTCAAATCCTTTATAGCCTATCGCCGATGCAAGAATTATATGATCACCTTTTTCTGTTGTTTTAAATGAAAAACGTCCGGTTGAATCAGTTGTAGCTCCATCATAGGTATCTTTTAATGTAATGCTTGCACCTTGCAGTGGCTTATTTTTATTGTCATTTACTGATCCTGAGATTATAGTTTGGGAATAGATCGAACTATATGTAATTAAGGCAGCCAACAGCATCCAAATTCTCATAAAAGTGCAATTCTGTCACAAAAGTAAAGTAGTTTATAATATAAACCAAACTAATTTTTATATTTCCAGAAATAAAAAAACCCAGCTTTTTTAAAGCTGGGCTTATTAGAACTGACCCTTTATGAAAAAAAATTGTTAGTTTTTAATGATTCTTTGCCCTATTGTTAGGGAATTGCAGCTAGCCTTAACTATATAAACACCTCTTGAAAGTTCTGCTACCTGTATTGATTCTGTTTGACTGGCATTATTTATTTCCTGAGCTTTTAATCGTGTACCATACTCAGAATAGATCTCAATTAGTATTTTTTTATTCTGCCAGTTATTGGGAAAAGTTACCCTTAATTCATTCGTAACCGGGTTCGGAAATGAGGTTAATTGAACGGTGCCTGTATTGCGCACTAACCTGATTAATCGTATTTCAGAATAGTATATTCTTTTAACTTCATCTACAAACTTAAGTCGGTAAAAAACTGCTCCGGTCCCGGAAGCTACATTTGGATCTTTAAAACTGAAGCTGCTAATGGTATTCTTTTCATCTCCCAATACCAAAGCTATCTGTTTAAAGTTCTTTCCATCAATGCTCCTTTCTACAACATAGATGAATGTATTTTCTTCCTGAACCTTTGTCCAGTTAAGTATTACATTGGAATTATTAAGATAAGCGTCAAAGCTTAGCATTTTAAATGGAGCAAATGAAGATGATTGACCGGAGGTAACAGGTTTGGTATATTCTTCCTGAGCAATAACTGAATAGGAAGTTATCGAGAACAGAAAAAATAAAAATGTGCTGAAAGCATGATTAAGTACAGATCTTTTCATTTTGTTTTCTATTGGGTCCTGGAATTGTTTCCTGGTTTATAAAGGAAATGGATCTGTATATGCTTTCCGTGGATATTGCTTTATATCACAGTTTATTACTGCAAAAAAAATAATAAAAAACTAAGGAAATGGATTGGGGATCTTTCAGTGTAGGATAATTTCTCGCCATCAACCTCTTAATTACTTGCACACTTCTCTATTCCAAAGTAACCATGAATTTATCTAAAATGCAAGCTTTCCCCCCAAAATATTAATAACTATCACAGCCCTTAAGGTATTATAACTAGTTGTATATCAATTGATTCAAACCTTCACTCCTTATGCATCTCTGCATAAAGAAAAAAAGTCAAAACCTAAAACACTTTTAGCTTTTGACTTTTAACTTTTGACTTATTCCCGATCCCCCGATTCCCGATCATTGACGATTGACGATTCACGATTCACCTTACCTATATTGCGGTATCAACCCTTTCGCTAATTCAACCATTTTCTTAACTCCATCGTCCGGTAAATTACCACGCTTGAATTCGGATAGTACATCAGGTAATTTATTTTCCATTTCCATTTGAAAATGCTCTTCAAATTCCTTTATCTTACTCACTTTCACTTCTCTTAATAATCCCTGTGTTCCTAAATATATAATAGCAACCTGCTTTTCAACCGGAACGGGAGAATATTGAGGCTGCTTCAATATTTCAACATTTCTTGCGCCTTTATCTAATACTACTTTAGTAGCAGCATCAAGATCTCCGCCGAATTTAGAGAAGGCTTCCATTTCGCGGTAAAGTGCTTGATCAAGCTTAAGGGTACCGGCTACTTTTTTCATGGATTTGATCTGCGCATTTCCACCTACACGGCTTACTGAAATACCTACGTTGATCGCAGGACGAATACCTGCATTGAACAGGTTACCTTCCAGAAATATTTGTCCGTCAGTAATAGAGATTACGTTTGTTGGAATATAAGCTGATACATCGCCAGCCTGTGTTTCAATAATTGGTAATGCGGTAAGTGAACCTCCGCCTCTAACCATTGAACGGATACTTTCAGGCAGGTCATTCATTTGTTTAGCAACTGTATCATTCGTTATGATCTTGGCAGCTCTTTCCAGTAAACGGCTGTGCAGATAGAATACATCTCCTGGATATGCCTCGCGGCCTGGAGGACGGCGAAGTAACAAAGACACTTCACGATAAGCTACTGCCTGTTTGGAAAGGTCATCATAAATAATTAATGCGGGACGACCAGTATCACGGAAAAATTCTCCGATAGCTGCACCGGCAAACGGAGCATAGAATTGCAAAGGAGCAGGATCAGATGCTGATGCTGCAACAATAATTGTATAAGCCATGGCTCCTGCATCCTGAAGAATTTTCATAACTCCTGCTATGGTAGAAGCTTTTTGTCCTATTGCTACATAAATGCAGTACACTGGTTTGCCTGCGTCAAAAAACTCTTTCTGATTAATAATAGTGTCAACGCAAATGGCTGTTTTACCGGTTTGACGGTCACCTATCACCAGCTCTCTTTGTCCACGGCCTATTGGGATCATGGCATCAATAGCCTTGATACCCGTTTGTAAAGGTTCTTTAACCGGTTCGCGGAAAATAACTCCGGGAGCTTTTCTTTCCAATGGCATTTCATAGCGGTCACCAGAAATTGGTCCTCTTCCATCTATGGGTTCACCAAGAGTATTCACAACACGTCCAACCATTCCTTCTCCAACTTTTATAGATGCAATCTGTCCTGTACGACGAACTTTTGATCCTTCCTGTAAATCGCCTGTCTCTCCCATCAACACTACACCCACATTATCTTCTTCAAGATTCAATGCAATTCCCTGAACACCATTTTCAAATTGAACTAATTCACCTGCGCGAACATTTCCTAATCCATACACACGGGCTATTCCATCGCCTATCTGTAATATTGAGCCAACCTCCTCCAATTCTGCAGTGGTGCTTACACCACTAAGTTGTTGGCGAAGTATGGCGCTTATTTCATCTGGTTTTATTTCTGGCATATATCTATTATTAATATTTTCTTATTGACTTACTAACTATTGTCTAAATGACTTAATGACTATTGACTTCTTGACTTAATGACTTTTATTTACCTGATTTTATATATAAAATCATTATTCTCAAATTCTCTTTCAATTTCCTTTAATTCATAAGATATGCTGGCATCTACCAGTTTATCTCCAGTCTGAAGAATGAAACCACCTATTATAGCAGGATCCACTTTGGTTTCCACTTCAATATTTTGCATATCGCTTGTTTTCCTAACCCTTGCTATAATAGTATTTTTTACAGATTCACTTAATTCAGTTGCAGTAGTTAATTTAATTGTATGAATATCTTTTTTCCTTTTGTATTGCTGAATAAATGATTTAATGATCTCTGGTAAAAACCCTTCTCTTCCTTTAGTTACCAATAAATGAGTAAAGGCTTCAGTAAGCTTGCTGATCTTTCCTGATGTAATTAAATCAATTACCTTGTTTTTTTTATCAGCATGAATAACAGGACTTCTTAACATGATTGTAAAGTCACGGCTTTCTTTAACCACCTTATCCAGGAATTGCATATCACTATACACCTTTTCAAACTGATCTTTTTCTATGGAAAGATCAATTAATGACTTTGCATATCTGGAAGCTAAACGAGGATTTTGCATATATCAATTTAACTTAGATTTACTTCCTCGACGAGGTTATTAATATGTCTTTCCTGTGCTTCTCTCGATGAAAGCTCTTTACGTAATATTTTTTCTGTTACCTCTACAACTAACTTTCCTACCTGGTTCTTTACTTCTGTTAATGCTGCCATCTTTTGAGCATTAATAGCCTGCTGTGCATCAAGTATAATTTTATTGGCTTCAACCTTGGCATTTTCCTTTGCTTCATTAATGATCCTGTCTTTTGTTTCCCTTGCCTCCTTTAGCATAATTCCACGCTCTTCGCGGGCTTTCGCCATTAATGCTTCATTTTCATTTTTTAATTGCGCCATCTCAGCTTTTACTCTTTCAGCCGTTTCTAAAGAATCAGAGATGGTTTTTTGTCTTTGATCTAAAGATCCAAGGATTGGTTTCCAGGCAAACTTTCTTAGTATTAATAACACAATAATGAAAGCAAGCAAGGTCCAGAATATCAATCCAAATGAAGGTGTTAGAAGTTCCATAAAGAGTTAAAAGTTTAAAAAGTGAAAAACTGCAGCTACTTTATCTTCAACCAATTTTAAATCTATTTTAGTTAACTGTATTTCTATTATATAACAATAAAACACAGATAGAAATGAAAAGAACTGAATCTGTCAAAAGTTTTAAGTTTTAACTTTTAACTTTTAACTTTTGACTTATTTAAACTGCACCCGCCGCCCTGTGCTTAAGGTGCAGTTTGTTTTTTTATTTGATGAACATTGCCAGGATACCTGCAATAACTGCGAAAAGGGCTACCCCCTCAATCAACGCAGCAGTCAGGATCATGTTTGCGCGAATGTCATTTACCGCTTCAGGTTGGCGGGCTATGCTTTCTACAGCGCCCTTACCAATCTGGCCGATACCGATACCAGCACCGATAGCAGCTAAACCTGCTCCGATTGCTCCACCGCCATTCGCCCATGCAACTGAGCTCAACAAAATGGTTAATAGACTCATGATTGTTCTTTTATATTGGTTAAAAAAAAGACTTAAACTATTACTGCATCTTCATGGTGATCTAAATCATCATGACTACCCTCAAATGCCTGACCAATAAACACTGCTGTCAGGTTGGTGAAAATATAGGCCTGTAAAAAAGCTACCAGTATTTCTATAAAATAGATGAAAACAGTAAATGCAACTGATATGGGAGAAAATCCCCAACCCACTCCTGCGCTCAGGTTACCGAAAATGAAAATGAGTGAGATAAGGCATATAATGATGATATGCCCTGCCACCATGTTCGCAAAAAGACGTATAATAAGTGCAACGGGCTTGGTAAATATTCCCAATATTTCTACAGGGATCATGATGGGTTTAACACCCAAAGGAACCGGTGGATTAAATATATGTCCCCAATAATGTTTATTAGAGCTCATTAATATTATTATGAATGAGATCACTCCTAAAACAAATGTGAACGCGATATTTCCTGCAACATTAGCTGTGCCTGGAATTAATCCTATTAAGCTATTGATAAGGATAAAGAAAAATACTGTCAGTAAATAGGGCATGTATTTCTTATAATTACGCCCCAGATTTGGAACGGCTACATCATCCCGGACAAAAGTAATAACAGGTTCAAGAGCATTTTGAAAACCAGTTGGAGCAGAGTTAACACCTACTCCATTATTATATTTTTTCGCTACTGCAAGCATGATCCAGACCAGTAATATCAAAGCAATGATCATCTGTGCTACATTACGTGTTATGGAAAGATCATAGACCCTCACATTTTTATCAGGTACCCCCTGTTCGTTTACTGCCACAATGGACTCATTGCTAAGACCTTCAATGTCGTTCTCGCCATATCCTTTTTTAGCCAGCTCCTCTTTATATTCAGGAGTTATAAGCCTGTAGCCTTTAAATTCTTCTTCCCCATGATGAAATCTGGCTGAGCTGAAAGCTGTTAATCCTCTTTGGGGAGAATATAAAATGACCGGAAGAGAAATGGTAACATGATGCTCAGCCCCATCCTTGCTTTTAAAAGAAAAAAAATGGAACTGGTGGGCATCTAATACGTGGCCGAATATCACCTCACTGGCATCAAATTCCTTCTTCCCTTCCTTATCCATGGTAGCCTTATCTTCTGTTTCTACATGTTTACTTCCAGGATATTTTTCCTGGGCTATGGCAACCATGGAAAAAACGCTGAAAACCGCCACCAACAAGCATTTGATACGACCAAGAACCATAACTTCCTGAAATTTGCCGCAAAGATAGGGGTGAAGGGGGTAAAAAGGAGGAAAAAATCAAAAGGAAAAATGAAAAAAATCAGTTGCACTTCCGTCAATCATGAAGAAGTCAAAAGTTAAAAGTCAAAACCTAAAACTGCCTCGGTTTAATCTTTTTTAGTTTCACTCAAAGACGCGTAACGAGCAAAGACTTCAAAGGAGATGTAATTATTTATTATCGATTATTAATTATTAGAACCCTCCCAATTTGTATTTTTGAACCCCAATAAATAAACAGGAAAAACTAAAAAGCAAAACCCTTTTTTCATTTTCCCTTTTACATTTTCCCTTCCTCCTCCCTTTAAAGCGTATCAAAGCCAACTCAAAGCCATATCAAAGCCAACTCAAAGCCAACTATAAGCCAACCCCTAACCTTACTACCCAAATTCCCCTAACATTAACATGCTAACCACTAAATAACAAATTTCTATTTTATCATTTCGGAATTAGGAATTGGGTGAAAACCTCATTCACAATCCCCCGATTCCCGATCATTGACGATTGACGATTGACGATTGACGATTACCCTTCCGGTCTTAAATTTGCAATATGAGGCGAATGGTTCAAATCTTACGAATTACCACTATACTTATATCTTATTTCATTAGTTTACAGGGTTTTACACAAACTTTACATGATAAAGGCTGCAAACCTCCTAAAAACCGTGAGCTCTGGCACGACCGTATAGATAAAGAACAAAGGAACGCCCTTAAAGCCGATGGCAGGGCTGATAACTTTTTCCAGGCCGGTAATAATGACGATATTAACTATTTTATTACCCGCGCTATTATAAACGGAGTAGATGAAATTCAATGCAAGATTGAAAATGATACGCTCACCGGTGATCAGAGAAAAGTTGGCTACTTGCGAGGACTTGAAAACCTATTAAAGAATTTCACCTCTCTTTACCGCTTACATCAATTTAATGCCTCTCATTTCCCTTCAGCTCTCGATGCTTTTGAAGAAGGCATGCAAAAAGATGAAAGAGGCCATAGCATTGAAGATATTATTGAAAAAAGCCCTTACGACGTAGGTAAGATACTGATGGCCAGCCAGGCATTTGAACGTAATGATGGAGAAAAGAATGCCCAGAACATCTTGCTCCGAAAATATATTCAGCTCCATCCGGATAAAACTTTTATAACTCTTAAGGAAAACTTTAATGTCCCTTTTCGTGACAGCCTAATCAAATTCGCTGCTTATAAATATCCAAGGCTTCTTTACGATTATGCATCGGCAAATGACCGCCTCGGATATGCCATTCGAAATGTGAATGACTCTTTTGTAAAAGCAGTTGTAAAAATGGCCATGAGCGCGGGAAGCGGTCAAATGTATTTCCCTTTTCTCGATAACTTAATTAAGCACAGGCAAACCTTTGAAGAAATAGATGCAGTAAAGGGAGATGATGCCAGATATTACAAGCTTCTTGTAAAAACCAGGATGGATTATATAAGCAGGTCGCTTCAGGGAGAAACCATTTTAGAAATGAAGGCCCTGAATGATATGCTGGAGAAAAAAGCGAATGAAGTATTTATTGATGAAATCAATGGCCTTCATGAATCTCCTGATGTGGTACGATTTAAGATCCTTCAACAATTAAACGCTCAGGAACTATATTATTTAATTGTGTTCGGAGAAGATGCCTTGTATACCTCCAGCTATGTAAAAGGTGTATACCCATTAATGATGCAGAAGATTGGCAACCGCGGCGACTCATTGCTTGTCAGTGTTGGCTTCGATCGCTTTAAGAAGTTTATTAAAATGGCCGCTGGCTATAATACATTAAGCAATTTCCTGAATAGCATTCCGCGAAATGACCTCGCTCAAACATTAATGACTGCATTTGTAAATAATCTTGAAAAGTCTACAGGACTTGAAGATGGAGTGGATGTCGCAGATTCATATGCAAGTATTGAAGAAACTCTTAAGCCTGTTGCCTCACAAATGCTGGCAAATATTAAAACAAACTACGAACGCAACCTCGCAGAAAATAATCGAAGGGGAATTGTAATGTATAATTTATTATACAAACTGTTTCTTTCAGCAACAGACAGCACTATAGATCTTTCAAAAGAGTTTGGAATTCCCCCGGTTTATAATGTAAGCTATCAATCTCTTGTAGCTGATACGAATAAGGTTTTTATGCAGGTATTCTTTTATGGGGACGAAGATGGTAGAATGAATTATAATGGTTTTATCAACCAGTTCTCTAACAGTGGCTGGAAAAGAATAGAAGACAATAAATACTGGATAGTTTATGCTTCTGTAAAAGGGAAACCAATAGTCGTATATGCTAACAAACCTCTCGATGAAGAAAGCGGCGAATTGGATAAAGCCCAGGATGCATTGAATGCATATCTCGAAAAGAAAGCAATTCATCCAACAATTATTGTTCACCGTGGTCACAGCTATTGGGCGCCTACCACTATTGGATATATACAACCATCTGCAAAAATTGTATATCTCGGTTCGTGCGGAGGTTATAATTTAATACACGATGTTTTGAAGCATTCTCCGGATGCACATATCATCGCCTCAAAGCAAACAGGTAAGATAGCGATCAATCAACCTTTCTTTAATCTTCTGATGGAAAAGATGAGGACCGGAAGTAATATAGACTGGATACCATTCTGGAAAGAGTTTGAAAAAGATGCAGGAAAAACAGCAGGATTCGAAGATTATATTCCACCCTACAAAAACCTTGGCGCTATCTTCATCAAGGCATATCATAGTGCGATGGGTGATGATGCGAATGATGAATAATTTCAAACTTACCTTTGCAGGCTTAAAGAATTGAACATTGAGCACATCAAATGCAAATAAGAAATTTGATGTAACACTCTTACGAAGAGTATTACAATTTACCCGTCCTTACCGGGGTAAATTCATATGGTCTATTCTTTTATCTATTCTTCTGGCTGCCTTCACTCCCGTTCGTCCTTATCTTATTCAACACACAGTTGATAAATATATAGCGGGTAGAAATTATGATTGGCTGATTTATATAACTATTATTCAAATAGTATTCCTTTTATTCGAAACCGCCTTTCGCTTTTACTTTTCTTATATCACATCATGGTTAGGACAGGCTGTAGTAAAAGACATGCGGAACAAAGTTTTCAAAAAAGTGGTTAATCTCAACCTCAGGCAGTTTGACCGCACTCCAATTGGAACACTTACTACAAGAACAATTGATGATATAGAACGGATCAACGATATTTTCTCCGATGGATTAATCCCTATGGTGGCCGATCTGCTTTCTATTATATGTGTGCTGGGTATTATGTTCTGGACCGATTGGCGACTCACTCTTGTATGTTTAATTCCCTTTCCTATTTTGCTTATAGCAACTTATTACTTTAAGGAAAGCGTTAACCGCTCCTTTCATACCGTTAGGAATGCCGTTGCCAGATTAAATGCTTTTGTACAGGAACATATTACAGGGATGTACATAGTTCAGGCCTTTGCTGCTGAAAATAAAGAGTACTCTAAATTCAGAGCTATAAACAAAGAACACCGCAACGCCAATATCAATGCCATTTTTGCCTATTCCGTTTTCTTTCCTGTTGTTGAAATTGTGCTTGCGCTGGCTTTAGGTTTGGCTGTTTGGTGGACAGCTAAAGAGGCTTTGAATATTCATATAAGTCAGTTTGGAAAAATACTGGCTTTTAGCCAGTACCTGCAATTAATATTCAGACCACTTCGGGTTATCGCAGATAAATTCAATACGATTCAAATGGGAATGATTGCCAGCGAAAGGGTCTTTAAAGTACTGGATAATGAAGACTATATTAAAAAAGAAGGCAATTATGCTCCACAACATGTAAAAGGGAAAGTTGAATTCGATCACGTATGGTTTGGTTATTCAGAGAATAATCCTGTTCTTAAAAATATTTGTTTTACAGTTGAACCCGGGCAAACAGTAGCTATTGTCGGTCACACCGGAAGTGGTAAAACAACCATTATTAGTCTTTTGAATCGTCTATATGAAGTAAACAAAGGAGTTATACGGATCGATGATATTCCCGTTGAGGAGTACAAGCTCGATGTACTGAGAAAGAATATCGGAGTGGTATTACAGGATGTATTTCTGTTTTCCGGTTCTGTCATGGATAATATAACACTATTGAATCCGGAGATTCATTTTGAAAAAGTAATGGAAGCAGCAAAGCTTATAGGCATGCACGACTTTATTTTAAAACTTCCCGGAGCTTATCAGTATAATGTAATGGAAAGAGGCTCTACCTTATCGGTTGGTCAAAGACAGCTTTTATCTTTTATAAGGGCATTGCTTTATAATCCTGCCATTCTGATCCTCGATGAGGCCACGTCTTCTGTTGATACAGAAAGTGAGCAAATGATCCAAAAGGCTATTGACAAATTGATCTCAGATCGCACATCTATTGTTATTGCCCACCGTCTCTCTACTATCCAACGGGCAGATAAGATCATAGTAATTGACAAAGGAGAGATCAAAGAAACCGGCACCCATAGCGAATTGATCCAAAAAGGTGGCTTTTATGCCAAATTGCACGAAATGCAGTTTGAAAAGAAAACAGTAATAGTAGATTAGTTCACAAGTTAATAAAAACGTGAACAGTCCGCAGTCCAAGGATCTTCACCTTGTCAACTAGTCAACTTGTCAACTAGTCAACTTCTTAACCTCCCTCCCCCACATTAAATTTCCATTAAGTCTTCATTACCAGGAAAAGGTAAAATTTCGTATACAACGAATTCTTGTAGGTTTGCTTATAAACCATCAAAAGGATATTTATAAATGGAAAGCTTGCGAAAGGTTCTAATTGCTGATGATGAACCGGATATCGTGGAGATACTGAAATATAACCTTGAAAAGGAAGGTTATCAGGTAACCAGTGCAAAAGATGGTGATGAAGCTATAGATAAGGCCAAATTTGTTCATCCCGACCTGGTTGTGCTGGACATGATGATGCCTAAAAAGAGTGGAATGGAAGTATGCGAAATACTTAGAGCCCAGCCAGCTTTTAAAGATACCCTTATAATGTTCCTTACCGCATTAAATGATGAAGTTACCCAGCTAAAGGGCTTCAGTACCGGAGCGGATGATTATGTAAGCAAGCCATTAAGTCCGAATGTATTTGTAAGTAAGGTTAATGCTTTGTTCCGGAGAGTAAAGAAGACTGAAAATAAAATACTTACCATTAACAGTCTTATTATAGACCCGGAAAAATTCATAGTGGAATATGAAGGCCGCGAAATAATCCTTGCCAAAAAAGAATTTGAGCTTTTATATCTGCTTGCTTCAAAGCCCGGAAGAGTATTTTTAAGGAATGAAATATTAAGTCAGGTTTGGGGCAACGATGTAATTGTTGGGGACAGAACCATAGATGTTCATATTCGCAAGATCAGGCAAAAATTAGGAGTGGATTGCGTTACTACAGTAAAAGGGGTCGGCTATAAGTTTGAGTTGTAATTTTTTGTACTGTTGTAAATAATGGCTAAAAAAAACCTTTCTCCCAGGCAGCTATCCGCATTCACAGCCATCATTTTATCTCTACCTGTTAGTCTGGGCATATTTATATTAATAAATAGTTGGACGATTGGACTATTATCTTTTGTTATCATATTCACCGGAAGCTATTTTCTGATCTTTTCAATAATCCAGAATTTCATATACCGAAAGATCAAATTGATCTATAAATTCATTTACCAGACTAAGGCAAGTAAAAAAGAGGAAATGTATTATAAATACATCCTGCCTCAGAAAAGTATTGATGAAGTTCGTGAAGATGTCGAGGCCTGGGCCGAGCAACGAAGCAAAGAAATAGAGATCCTCAAAAAGAATGAGATTTTCCGCAAGGAATTCCTTCAGAACCTGTCACATGAATTTAAAACTCCTGTCTTTGCCATTCAGGGTTATGTAGATACTTTACTGGACGGAGCTCTCGAAAACCCTGATATTAACAGGCGATTTCTGGAAAAAGCATCAAGGAATGTAGAAAGACTTGTAAACCTCATCAGAGATCTGGATGAAATATCAAGGTTGGAGAGAGGAGAATTAAAATTGAAAAAGGAAAACTTTATTATCCAGGACCTCGTAAAGGAAGTGTTTGAACATTTATCGTGGAAGGCAGAAGAAAGAAATATAAGCTTCTCTATCAAAAAAGGTTGTGAGCAACCTTTGATGGTTTACGCAGATAAAGAAAAGATCCGCCAGGTTTTGATAAATCTGATAGACAATTCCATAAAATATGGAAAATATGGTGGTTCTACCGTAGCCAGCATGTATAATACAGATGACCGTAACATTCTTACAGAAATTAGCGACGATGGTATGGGTATTCCCGAAAAGAACCTGGACCGCGTATTTGAAAGGTTTTACAGAACAGCAGAAGGAAGAGGCAGAGATGGTACCGGAAGTGGATTAGGTCTTTCCATCTGCAAGCACATTATTGAAGCCCATGGCCATACCATCCATGTCCGCAGTAAGGAGAATGTAGGAACTACTGTAGGCTTCACAATAGATGTGAGGAGATAATTAATTAATAAAAAAGGATTAATATTTGGAATTGCCAGCCCAAAGGGATGTTAGAAAATCTGCAGCTTCATTACTAACAGTTGTTGATGCAATCCTACCATTAATAGTAAAATAAAACTGACGACAGCTCTTTTGTAATGCATTGAAATAAACAGTATCAATTACCTTATTATTTTTTATAAAGACTATATCTCCATCGTGGCCACAGAATTTATTGGATACCTCCTTCCTATCTATAAAATCTGCTAATTTCCCGATTGCCAGTTTACTATTGGTGTGCACAATTTTAATAACTGAATCAGATTGTGAATTATAATAAAAATGTATGGAAACTTCATTTGCCTGTTTTAACCTCATTTTTAAATCGCTTTCCTTACAACCTAATAACCCAACAATAATTAACAGGATCAAATATTTCATACCCGCAAATCTATCATTCTGCAACTAAATTATTAGGATCATATATTCTTTCATGTTCTAACATTGGCATATTGGCAAATTGTTCTTATTGTCAAATTGCCAATTGTCCCATTGTCTTCACATCTTCATGCTATTTGAAATATTATAATTTGTTTATAGATTTCAGGGTCATTCTCCCATTATTTACTATTAACCTTACCATGCATCGCTTTCAATTTAATGCCGATATACCAAACATGGTTTCTTTCTCGTCTAAAAATCAGGAAAGTGTAGAACGGTTTAAAATCTTAGGTGATCTTTTGCCTTATCCCATATGGCTTGCTACTCCCGAGGGTACACTCAATTATTTTAATCAGGCAGTTTATAATTATTCCGGCTTGAAACCCGAAGATCTCGGTAAAGATAAATGGTTGAATATGGTGCATCCTGATGATCGGAAAAGAAACATAATTGCATGGGAAAACTCGGTTGTTACTGGGAAGGAATTTCATTTTGAACACCGTTTTCTTCGCTCGGATGGAGTTTACAGATGGCACTTAAGCAGGGGCATCCCAATGCGCGATAAAGATGGACATATAGAATTATGGGTAGGTACCACACTCGATATACAGCACCAGAAAATGCAAAACCAGGAGCTTGAAGAAAAAATAAAAGACCGCACATTTGAACTTTTACGTAAGAATAAAGAACTGGAACAATTTGCTTATGTGGCCAGCCATGATATGCAGGAGCCACTCAGAAAAATGCAAACATTTATAAGCATTTTACTCAATACTAATACAGAGAGGTTGAATGAGACTCAAAAGCAGTTATTCTATAAGATCGATTCAGCAGCTTTCAGATTAAAGAATATCATCAGGGATATCCTTGATTATTCACATCAGACGGGTGTGGGAGATCATTTTGTTCCTGTTGACCTGAATGAGGTAGTTCGATTGGTTGAAACAGATCTTGAATTGATCATTGAAGAAAGGAAAGCAAAGATCAGGTATGATAAACTGCCTGTTGTAATTGCTGTGCCAGGACAAATGAATCAGCTTTTTTATAATCTAATTCATAATTCAATAAAGTTCAGTAAGCCTGGAATCTCCCCGATTGTAAATATTGAGTATAACGAATCTGTGATTCATGATGAATTTGATGAAGGTTTTAAAAAGTCAATGAGAATTATTTCTGTAAAGGATAATGGAATTGGCTTTGATGAAAACTATGCCGAAAAAATCTTCGGAACATTTCAAAGACTACATGACAGGAGAACCTATAAAGGATCAGGTATTGGACTAACTCTCTGCAGAAAGATTGCTTCGGATCATAAATGGATATTAAGAGCAAAGTCAGCCCCTGGTAAAGGAACTACCATAGAAATAGCCATTCCCTGGTTACTTCATTCATCAAATTGCTAATTGTTCAATTAAACTGGTACCGAAAGATAAATGGAAGTTCCTTTACCAGGTTCTGAAATGATCTCTATATGCCCGTTAATATCTTTTGCTCTTTTAACTATATTCTGTAATCCATTACCCTGCCTGTGATTTTGCATATCAAAGCCAACGCCATTATCCTTTATAGTTAATATCAGATGATTTTCTTTGTAAATTATATTGATATCAACAAAATCTGCCTTAGAATATTTGATAAGGTTATTGATGGACTCTTTAAATATCAGGAAGAAGTCTAACCGCACTTCAATATTCAACTCTAACCCTTCCACCGATTCATCAATATGAAAATTGAACCTGATATTTTTCCCTTCCAGCAGCATAATAGCAAATTCACGCATTCTCACAATGATCTTTTGCATGCTGTCATTATTTGGATTTATACTCCAAACAATATCAGCCATGGCCTCCATCATTCTGTTACTATTATCACCTATCTTTTCTATAAGCTGCTTTGCTTCCTTAATATTCAGATCTGCCTTTACTTTCGCCAGTTCGCTTAATAATCCTATAGAAGTTAAGGTGGAACCTACATCATCATGAAGGTCTCTTGCTACTTTTTGCCTTACCTTTTCAACCGCAAGCAATTGGTTGATCTGCTCCGTTATATCTCTGATGTACCATACCCAACCATAATATTTGCCATCTTTCCCTAATACGGGTAAACCATAGCGCTCAATCATGCGCCCATCTTTAAAATGCATTACCTCATGGTCCCTTTCATTTGGATGATCATATAAAAACCTAACTCGTTCAATAAAGGCCTGCGGATTAACAAGGCGGGTCATGGCATGCTGTAATGCCAGGTTATCATCTTTGCTGTCCACTACTTCCTGTGGCAACCCCCATATTTCAGCAAATTTCTGATTCATTGATATTACACGTCCCTTTGCATCTACAACCAGAACTCCATCCGGAGTGGCCTCTGTTCTTACTTCAAGCAATGTATTTCTGAAGTTCAATTCGTCAATGATATCTTCTGCTTTTTGTCTCGCCTTGCCTGTTATTTCCATTGCCAGAGCTAGTACGCCGGATATACTTCCATCAGCTTCGAAGTAGGGCATATAAATAAAATCATTGGCAAAACCCTCAATGCTTTTCGCTATAGAAACATCATGTTTTTCATTTGCATAGAATGGCTTGCCTTCTGATTTTATATAATCAAGGATCTGTATGAATTCTTTATTTTCATTTTCTGGGAATATTGATAATATTGGCTTTCCGATAATATCTTCCTTTTTATTCCAAAGTTTTAAAAGCGGTTCATTCGCAAGTTCGAGAATATAATTGCTTCCCTTTAATATATAAACCGGAAACGGCATCTGCATGAACAGATCATGTGAATACTGATCCAGCTTGGGAGCTTTATAATAGCGTTCAGCCTTTATAAGTTCTGTAACATCAATTACATGGTGAATAATATAGGTTACTTTCCCATTTATTATTACAGGTATATTGATGGCCATGTAATTATAAGATTCCTGATTTTTATTATCAGCCGTATGGATGGTACGTATTTCCATTTTGTCTTCAATCTCCTCATCAACTACTTTTTGAAGAGAATCAGCTAATGAAGCTATTAATGCAGAAGAATTACCTTCCAAACCGGTAAATACTTCAAATACGCTTTTCCCAATACAATTATCCAGATTTATGAAGCCTATCGGTGAGTGGCAATCATTAAAATCCATTATAGTGAATTTGGGAGAATCTGGTAGAAGGATCAAATAATTTCCTGGAAGACAATGGAAAATAGCCTTAAAATCAGGTACAGAAATATTCATTTTGCTTCGCAATAATTAAATGGGCAACTTACTGGTATTCCTGAATTTGAGGAATAGCATAAAAATGCTAATTGATGAAATTTAACATTTAATGAATTAAGCTTATTGTTTGACTAATGATTTAATTTGCTCTTCCCCTAATCAAATGAAAAAGATCATTACTACATTTTATATAGACAAAAAACCGTTAAGGTATTATGTTGAAATTTCTGAAGACAAAAGCAGCTTTATTTTCACCCCTTGTTTGAGCAATAAGGAAAATGAAAGCTTTATTATTTACCAGGAAAGTGGGGAATTAAAAGTAAAAGGAAAGATTAGGAAAGTTCTATTAACGCAGGCAATGGAAGAAATAGCTTCCATTCTATCAATAAATCTTGTTGAAAAAATCAATATTCAAATAAGGAATAGCTTTCTTGCCTAAACCATTATGTTTATAAGCTCCTTAATCTTTGTATCGATCGAATGAAGGTCATTAGGCTTGTCTAATATTTCGAATCTTTTTAAGCCATAATCAAAATCCAGCTCTAGATGATCAGTCACTAAAAGTACAGGAATCCTTTTTTGATTGATCTGATTTAATATTTCATCTGTTAGGTTTACAACTGAATTGTTCAATACAAGAATGTTTGGTTTCATTCTCTCTATTCTCGCAATTATTTCTTCGGCATCAATAGTTGCCTCTACCCTGTACCCTTTATGAAGAAGAGTTAGATAAATTTTCGATAATCTATCCAAATCACTATCCGCAACAAGT
>JBJMLT010000495.1:0-7738 GCA_045805165.1 Flavisolibacter sp. | reverse complement strand
TTGCACTCGGACATCCCTTAGGATGCACAGGATGCAAGCTAACCATACAGATATTGAATGATCTTAAACGAACCAAAAAGAAGTATGGTATGGTTACCGCCTGCGTGGGTGGCGGACAAGGTATTGCTGGCATAATCGAAAGGCTGTAACAAAGAGAAGCAACTAGCTACTAGCTATCAGCAATCAGCTATCAGTTATCAGTTATCAGCTATCGGCAATCAGCTATCAGCTATCATCATTCAGCTACCATCCATCTGTCAACATCTAAACGATTCCCGACTCCCCGATTCCCGATCATTCACGATTGACGATTGACGATTCACGACTACTTTGACGATTGACGACTTTTAGGTTTTGACTTTTAACTTTTGACTTATTGACCACTCCCCGATTCCCGGAAATTGACGATTGACGATTGACGATTCACGACTTAGTAACATACGGCAAAGTATACCCGTTTTTTACATCGTAGAAATACCTGTGCACAAGTAAAGAACTTCTATATAGGGAAAAAGAGGTGGAATTAGTAAATTTGTATGCCACCAAAATATAACCTGTGAGCACAACCACCAATTTAAAGATCTTATATATTGACGATGATTCTGATGACTGCATTTTTCTTAAGGAATCATTAGCCGATTCAGGTACTAAAGCAGACCTGATTTGTTTCCAGGATGGAGATGACGCTATTAAGTATCTTAATTCTGACATCAAAGAACTACTTCCTTCTTTAATCATACTTGATCTTAACATGCCTGGAAGAGATGGGAAGCAAACATTGAATTATCTAAAGTCAAATCCTGGACTTTCTGATATTCCTGTTGTTATATTATCTACGTCGGAAAATTATATGGACATGGAATTTTGTAAGCAGCGGGGTGCTTCCGGTTATATGCAAAAACCTTTTCACTACAATGGCTATAAAGAAATAGTAAAGAGTTGCATTCCCTTAATGAAAGTTCATTAACGTATATCTTTTATTTAAGCTTACCCACTGTGAAAAATACTAATATCGTATTATATGCAGATGATGATTTGGATGACAAGCTTTGGGTAAGTGATGCCTGTAAAGCTATCAATTCATCACTTGAAATACGATTTCTTGAAAATGGTAAAAATGTTTTTCAATATCTGGATCATGCAACAGATGGTAATTTTCCATCCTTGATCGTTCTCGATTTGAACATGCCTGAAATGGATGGAAGGCAAACTCTTAAGGCCGTTAAATCTAACCCCCGCTATAAAGATATTCCAGTTGCCATTGTAACAACTTCGTCAAATCCTATCGATAAGGAAATTTGTCGCCGTCTTGGAGCAAGTATTTTCCTCATCAAGCCTAACACACATGCAGAATGGCAAGGCATTGTAAGAGAGCTGGAACCATTTGTAAGCAATCGCCATTGACATCGTGAATCGTCGAAATGGTAAATAAGTCAAAAGTTAAAAGTCAAAACCAATAAGTTTTACAATGGTTTATAACCAGAAAAGTATAAATCTGTAATGCTTTTCACTATTATACGTCTTCGAGCTGGGGAAGCTAATAGCTAGCATCTTAATTCCCGATCCCACGATTCCCGGAAATTGACGATTGACGATTGACGATTGACGACTTCATTGACGATTCACGATTGACGATTCACGATTAACGATTGACGCATCGCGCCCCTTCCTTTCCCCAATCTGCTGACGCCACATGGCATAATACAACCCTTTCTCCTCAATCAACAGTTCATGCGTACCGGTTTCAATTACTATTCCTTTTTCAAGAACATATATTCTGTCTGCATGCATAATAGTGGAAAGCCTGTGGGCTATCAATATAGTTATCTGGTCATTCAGCGAAGAAACATTGCGAATGGTTTTATTGATCTCTTCTTCCGTTAAAGAATCAAGCGATGAAGTAGCTTCATCAAATATCAGCAATCTTGGTTTGCGTAATAAGGCCCGTGCAATACTTAATCTTTGCTTTTCCCCACCAGATAATTTTAAACCTCCCTCTCCTATCATAGTATCAATACCTTTTTCAGCGCGTGAAAGAAGATTCTGGCAGGAAGCTTTATATAATGCGTCCAATAGATCTGATTCATCAGCAGAAGGATTTACAAACATCAGGTTCTCTTTTATTGTACCACTGAATAATTGAGTATCCTGAGTTACAAAGCCAATCTGGTTACGGAGATCATCAAAGTTTATATTATTCTCATCGAGTCCATTGTAAAATATATTGCCTTGTTGGGGTCTGTATAATCCCACTAACAATTTCATAAGAGTTGTTTTACCAGAACCAGAGGGCCCTACAAATGCTATGGTCTCACCTTTCTCAACCCTAAAGCTGATATCGTCTATAGCTTTATGCATTGCAGTTTGATGCTTGAAGCTTACGTGATTAAACTTAAGCTCATTAACCGGACCCAGATGTCTTGGATTGGCTGGTTGCGGTTCTGACTCTTTCCTCATTAGTTGCTGAAAATTATTCAGGGAAGCTTCTGCCTCACGATAACTAAGAATAATATTTCCAATATCCTGCAAGGGACCGAAAATAAAAAAGGAATAGATCTGCATGGTAACTAATTGTCCTGCATCCATCTCACCTTTAAATATGAACCACATAAGCATGAATAAAATGATCTGCCGAAGTGTATTTACAAATGTGCCTTGCACAAAAGCAATGCTTCTTACCCTTTTTACTTTCGTTATTTCAAGCCCTAATATCTTATAAGTATTCTTATTTAAACGTTCCACTTCCTGGTTCGTAAGGCCAAGACTTTTAACAAGTTCAATATTGCGAAGAGATTCTGTAGTAGTCCCTGCAAGGGAAGTAGTTTGTGCTACAATGGTTTTCTGAATTGTTTTTACCTTTTTACTTAAAAGGTTCGAAATGAACATTAATATGGCCGTGCCACCAAAATAAACGAGTGGTAATAGTGGAGAAATATAAGCTGCAAAAACAGCAACGATCACAATACCAATAAATACTGTGAAAAGTATGTTTACAAAGTTCGACATGAATTTCTCTGTATCTGTACGCACCTTCTGAAGAACGCTTAAGGTTTCTCCGCTTCTTTGATCTTCAAATTCCTGGTAGGGAAGCTTCATGGCACGTTTCAATCCATCCGTAAAAACGTTTGCTCCAAATTTCTGAATGATCACACTAAGGAAGTAATCCTGGAAATTCTTGGCTATACGGCTGATCATGGCAACTGTTATTGAAGCAATAAGCAACCATACAACCCCATATATTGCAATATGCTTTCCCGAATGAATTATTTCACTACGAATAAAAAGAAAATTGTTCCAGCTCGTGTCAGAAGTTATTCCATTAAATGAAGCGGATAGTGTCACCAGTTTTCCAAATATTATGGGATCAATCAGGGAAAAGCCAATGTTCACTGCGGCCAAAAAAAGCACTATTATCACTAAAAACCGATAGGGCCTTAAATATTGTAATAAAATTTTCATACTAATTTCTTAAACTATAATTTCTTTTCATATTGACGGATGTTCCATTTTTTACCAGTTAAAGAATGGACCAATTTTACTACTAATGGTAATTTTTCAAACTCTGTTTTCTCATTCTGTATGGTTCTGGCATCTAAATGGTTTACTAACTTAACTAAATTCGGAATGCTTTCTTCTTCATATTTAGTGAAAAAAAGATTAAGAAGCCTCCGGAACTCTTTCAGATTCCAGTAATGAATAATATACTCCTTAGAATCAACCACTTTTGCTTTTTTCTGAAAGCAATAACTGAATGCAAATTGCTCTGCTATATGTTTGGGAAATTGTTTAAATACAGCGTCGGTAAGAGCGAGAACATCATTCAATAATTCATAGTTTCCACCTTTCATTCCTACCACACCGGCATTCCACATGCCTAATTCTTTGGAAAAGGTCATTGGTTTTTCATTATAGGTAATTGAAGCGGATTCCAGAAATCGTTCCCATTTATAAAAATCCGGGTTGATGGATTTATCCAATACCCCTTCATATTCATGCATGATGAATGATCCATTATCCAGCTTATCAAACAGCTCATACAGCGGCTTAACAATATAAGTGTCAGTATCAAAATAAATAAGTGAACCTTCTATGCTTCCAATAAAATCTTTGATCATTTCTATTTTAGCGCGATGCACAAAGTCCTGTTCCCCCCGCCATTCCTTTACCTGTACTTGCGAGATCTCTTTTAGGCGGAACTCATGAAAAAAGGGAGCAAATGCTTCAAAATAGGCAGGCTGGTCAGTATATATGACTACCCCTATATCTGATGGTGGATTTAAATTATAAACGCTTAGGAATTTTAAAAGAGAATAGCGGCATTCATTCACATAATCCGTGGTTCCATACGCCTGATACAATATATAATGCTGCATTACAAAATAAAGATACAAACTTACTTACTCGTTTATATACGAGAAAGACGGTTGCCCAACCTGGTATTGTTGGTTAATGATCCTGGGAATGATTATATAAGAACGGATGATATTATTGGTGGCAGCATGGGCTAAAAGATTATCCGGAAAGAAAGATATCGGGGTTTGCAGATCGATCAGCTTTTTTGCTGCGGATAATTTAATTGCATAAGCATGCGTGCAATCGTGGTAACCTGATTTAAATATGTGCCTTGAAACTTTCTTTGGATAAAGATGCTCAATTGTTTTATGAGTGTACCGTATCAATCCAAACAGTCGCAACAAATGATAAAATGTTTTCTTCAAAAATGCATTAGGCGGAACTGTTTCATTTAATGCATAACCAAAATATACCAACTCCCAGTCGGACGGCAATTCTTTAAATGCTTCAGGTAATATGGAAATAGTAGTTCTGTCTATTACGATATCGTCTTCCAAAATAAGCACCTTCTCGTAATTATTCTTTACCATATCTTCATAAACAAGCCTGTGGCTCCATGAACAGCCTATCATTCCAGCCGGCATTACTTTATTATATCTGTGATGCTTCCGCGCAAGTTCTTCATTGTAAATATTTTTATCTTTTAATTCTTCTACATTGAACTCCTCCTTGTCCTGACCATAAAAGACGGTATAGTTCAAGCCATTCAATTCCTTTTCAAAATGTGTTCTTCTGTCCTGGGCCCGCTGCAAGGTTATAACGTAGATCCGATCAAAAGTTTTATTAATAAAATCAAAAAAGGACATGAGCTAAAATATGCCAATGTGCCAATAATTTGCTAATCCGCTATTTTCTAACTTTTGTTTGCTAATGGGATGGAATGTTCGGTAATGAACATTTTTAATTGCTTCAACTGATTTAATGCACTGAGTTTCAGGTTATTAATATTGGCATTGCGATTGGAAATAATAAGATCTTAATAAAGTTTAATTATGAAAAAGATTTCCATAGCATTATTCGCCATTTTATTCTTTTCCGCTAATTCATTTGCACAATGTGAAAAGAAACAAACTTATACTGCTTCCAAAGTTGAATTCTTAAATGAAGATGGAACTGTTCATCATTCAGATCAGGGTAAAGTAGTAGTTGAAATTTCTCCAAAAGAAATCATGATTAACCATAATGATAATGAGCAGGACAGAATGAAGGGTGAAGTGAAAGACTTTAAATGCGACTGGAAAGTTCCAAATAAAGAAGGAATCACTACTCTTAAAGCCATGCTTCAGGAAAACAGTGGCGATCTTAAAGATGCGACCGTATCCATCGAAGGAAAAAATGGTCAGTTAACTATACTCCTGAATATAGAAGGTAGGACCGTTAAGATTTATGTAGATAAAGTTGAATAACCATAAGTTTAATGTAAGGGCATTATTTTATTTTATTGATAGTATAATATGAAAAAGAAACTGTTTGTATCGCTTACTGCTTTAGCGGGTCTATTTATTTTATTGTTATTTACCAACCTTGTTAGGATACCTTTTTATGTTAGTAAGGCGGAGACTAAAGCCACATTATTGGCTGCCGCAGATTCACTGGAACGTTTTTACATATTGCCGGAAGTAGGAAAAAAAATGGCAAATGCGTTACGCGAAGGTTTGTCCAACGAAAAGTTTACCACCCATGATCCGGAAGAATTGGGCAAACAGGTAAATTCTTTGCTTCAAAATATTTGTAATGACAAGCATTTTCAGTTCTTCTTTATGTCAAAGCTGGCTAATGATCTAAGGCAACCAGGGAGAAAAAGATTTAATTCATTTTTTCACCGGTTGGATAGTCTGAACGACTTTTTTATTATGCCGGTTAAAAAGATAAAAGGATCTATTGGTTATTTGCGACTGGATCAATTAATCGATCCAAAGCTCTCTGGTGAACGTCTTGAAAAATCATTTGATTCCTTAAAAGGTTCAAAAGCAATTATTATAGATTTAAGAAATAATGGTGGTGGTGAACCCGAAATGGTACAAAGGGTCATAAGTCATTTTTACAAAGCTGATACACTGGTTCATATAAATGATATTTATTCAAGGAGAACAAACTCTATATCCGAATATTGGACCTTGCCGGAAATGAAAGGAGTTAGAATGCCTGAAGTGCCATTATTCATACTCACAAGTAAAAACACAGCGTCTGCAGCTGAAGAATTGGCTTATGATCTCCAAAAATTACACAGGGCAACTGTAATAGGTGAAATTACCAGCGGCGGAGCTCACCCTGGAGATTTAACACCGGTCGGAGAAAGATTCGTTATGTTTTTATCCGACAGAAATGCCATAAATCCGTACTCGAAAAGCAATTGGGAAGGGAAAGGTGTAATTCCCGACATTAAAACAGATGCTGATAAAGCCCTTGAAACAGCTGTTCAATTAGCTAATTAGCTCATTAGCTAATTAGCTAATTATCCTGCCCATCCTTCCCTGTCCAAACTCCTATACTGAATGGCTTCGGCAAGGTGCTCTACTTTAATATCTTCACTTTCACCCAGGTCCGCAATGGTACGTGCCACTTTTAAAATACGGTCATAGGCTCTTGCAGAAAGATTCAATTTTTCCATTGCCACTTTTAATAAGTTTTGTCCGGCTGTATTTATAACACAGATCTTTTTAAGCATTTTGCTGCTGATCTGCGCATTGGAATAAATTCCATCTGTTCCTTTATATCTTTCAGCCTGTAATTCCCTTGCCTTTATTACACGTTCACGAATAAATGCAGATGTTTCCTGCGCCTTTGAAGCAGACAATTCACTGAAAGCAACAGGAGTAACTTCAACATGAAGGTCAATCCTGTCCAGCAGTGGCCCTGAAACCCTGTTCAAATATTTCTGCACCAACCCGGGCGCGCATGTGCATTCCCTTTGAGGATGATTATAAAATCCGCACGGACATGGATTCATAGAAGCGATAAGCATAAAGCTGGCTGGAAAATCTACGGCGATCTTTGCCCTCGAAATTGTAACACGCCTTTCTTCCATTGGTTGGCGCATCACTTCAAGAACAGTTCTCTTAAATTCCGGTAGTTCATCCAGAAACAATACTCCGTTGTGTGCAAGGGATATTTCTCCTGGCTGTGGTATTCCTCCTCCTCCTACCAGGGCCACATCACTTACCGTATGATGAGGGGAACGAAAAGGCCTTCTTGAAACCAGAGTGGAATTTTCAGGAAGCTTTCCTGCCACTGAATGGATTTTGGTTGTTTCTAACGCTTCATGTAATGAAAGAGGCGGAAGTATAGTTGGAAGGCGTTTTGCCAACATGGTCTTGCCTGCGCCGGGTGGACCAATTAAAATAGCATTATGACCGCCTGCGGCTGCAATCTCTAAAGCTCTTTT
>JBJMLT010000494.1:0-5477 GCA_045805165.1 Flavisolibacter sp. | reverse complement strand
TGTACAGTGCTTATCATTTAACCCGGACAGTTTTGCCAAAAATGATAGCTAACCGGTCGGGCCATATTTTTACCCTTTGTTCTATTGCAAGCCTTAATGCATATTCAAATGGTGGCGCTTACAGTATCAGTAAATTTGCTCTTCTGGGCTTTACAAAGAACCTTAGGCAGGAATTAATGCCGTATGGAATAAAAGTATGCGCAATAATTCCAGGTGCGGTATATACAGATTCATGGATCGGAAGTGGAGTTTCGAAAGAACGGATTCTGGAGGCGGAAGACATTGCAAAGGTTATATATGAAACTACAAGGCTTTCACCGCAGGCGGTAATAGAGCACGTAATAATCAGACCACAATTGGGTGAACTGTAGACATTAAAAATTATCCTCTACCATTAGTACTATAATAAAATGAATGGATCATACCATAATTATTTTCGTTGGTCATGAAAAAGGCCTCATGGTTAAGTATAGTTTCTTTTACTTTAAGTTTTTTCAGTTATTCTCAAAAAGTGCAGATTATTGTGCCGCGGCAACAAATTGTACTGGGCACCGCATTTCAAATTCAATATGTAGTAAGTGATCCCTCTGAGATCGTTAAGGTAATTACTCCTTCTTTCGATAGCTTTCAATTGGTAAGTGGCCCGAATTACTATAAAGGGAACCGAAGTATTCTTGGAAAAGAAGAGTCCATTGAAAATATAACTTACACTCTTGTACCATCCCAAAAAGGAATTATTAAAATTCCTGCAATTGAAATACAGTACAAAAGCGGGTTCGATATTAAAAGTGATAATGCTTTTATAACAGTTATTTCTCCTCCTTTAGTAAGCTATAATACTCGTTCCAACTATACAGATATACAATTATATCAATATCGTTCCGATAAAGATGTAAAGGATATGATTCATAAAAACCTGTTTATTAAAGTACAGGTAAGTAAAAGAACTGTATATATAGGTGAGCCGTTAATAGCCACATTTACTTTATATTCAAGACTGCAGTCGTCTTCCGAAGCTGTAAAATCACCCGGACTATACGGGTTCAGCATGATAGACATGATCAATATAAACAAATCGTACCAGGCAATTAAAAATACTAATGGTAAAATATTCAATACTTCTCTTTTGCGAAAAATGCAATTATATCCGGTACAGCCAGGAAAGCTCGAGATAGACCCTATGTTCGTCCATAACGAAATTGAATTTGCAGACTCTTCAAATAAGAATAAAAAAAATAGTATTGAAACAACAATTCAAACAGAATCGATACCAATTGTAGTAAAAGAATTGCCCGGGAAGCGCCCGGAAAACTTTACAGGAGCAGTGGGATCATTTGCAATAAATGCCATCATATCACCATCTGAAATTTCTTCAAATCAGCAGGGGAAATTAATTGTTAGGGTTAAGGGGAAAGGGAACTTTATTCAGTTTGGCCAGCCAGTTATCGGTTTTATTAAACAGTTTGCATTATCCGATCCGGTAATCAAAGACAGCATTAATAATCAGGTAGCTCCTGAAGAGGGTGAGAGGCAATATGAATTTTCTTTTTCTGTGGACAGCGAAGGAAGTTTTAAAATGCCTCCTATTGCATTTTCTTATTTCGATCTCTCCTCGAAAACTTATAAAACTATATATACGGACTACATTCCTTTTAAGATCTTAAGATCAACAGAAAATAAAAGACCTGTAAGTTTAACCGCTCCTGATTCTAATACCCGGATCGGTTGGATAAGTATTCTGACCGGTTTAGTTTTGGCATGTGCATTATTTATTTTTTTATCAAAGAAAAATAAGCTAGGATCAACACCTCGATCAACACAACAGAACCCTTATTTATTGGCTTTAGATCAAATAGACACTCAAAAGCAATCAATCAAAGAAGGCTGTATTGAAATTCAAAAAGTATTATGGGCGGTTTCAAGGGAAAGCAACCAAAAATTCTCTGAAAAGCATTTAACGGAGATCAAAGATCTTATTAAGCTATGTCAATTAGCCATCTATTCACCGTCTGATATAATAGATTTAAATCATTTGAAGAAAAAAGCAATTGACATTGTTTCCGAATTATTCAGATAATTCGGAATATTTATAGCCTACGCCCCGGACGGAATGAAAATATTTAGGATTCCTGCTATCAGATTCAAAGTATTTTCTGAAATTCAGAATGAAATTGTCTATTGTGCGCGTCGTAGGGTATACATTATATCCCCACACAGATTGCAAGATCTTTTCTCTGGGAACCACATCATTTTTATTTTCTATTAAAAGCTTTAAAAGCATTGATTCTTTCTTGCTTAGCTGGATCTTGGTACCATTTGCAGTTACTGCTTCCTGGGCTTTAAAATCAATCATATGACCTCCAAAGCTATAAGTATCTCCTACCGTCGTTTTGTCCTGGATCCTTTTGCTTTTATCAATTAATTTTTGAACTCTTAATAATAATTCCTCAAGGTTAAATGGTTTTGTAAGATAATCGTCTGCTCCTTTTTTAAGCCCCAATACGCGATCAGCGCTGCTGTCTTTAGCGCTTAGAATTAATATGGGAACTTCTGTGTTTGTAAGTCGAATATTCTGAGTAACATTTAATCCATCAATTTCCGGTATCATTACATCCATAATGATAAGGTCAAAGTACTCGTTTTGAACTGCTTTCATTGCTTGTGCGCCATCAAAAGCAGATGTGATCTGATAGCCCTCCAGTTCCAGGTTAAGCTTAAGTGCATCATGAAGGTTTTCTTCATCTTCAACTAATAATATAGATGGCTTGGACGGGTTATACATTTTTACATGTTAAACTGGAAATCTTACAATAAAATTACTGCCTTGAGGCTTATTATCAGTTATGATAATTGTACCACCGTGGTCCTCAACTATTTTTTTGCATAAGTAGAGGCCTAGACCTGTCCCTTTTGTTTTACGGGTTTGTTCATTTCCGGGTCGGTAAAACTTTCGAAAAACATTTTTCTTCTCTTCATCTTCAATGCCCGAACCTTCATCTATAATGTTTAGTTCAATAATATCATTTTTTTCAAACAGCCTTAGGGTAATTGGTTTTTCTCGGGACGAATATTTATTTGCATTCTCTAACAGGTTGCTTAACAATAATTTTAGAAGCAGCGGATCGGCCTGAATATCTACTTCTTCTTTTACATCTTCAACAATTTTTCTGTCAGGATATCTTGTAGTGAATTGACTGATAACATCATGGGCAAGATCAGAAAAATTAATATCCTCCTTTTCAATGGCATAGGATCTGCCGTCGAGTTGAGATGAAATAAGTATATTATTAATTAAAGTATCCAGTCTCAGCGTTTCCTCCAGGGTCATTTGCAATAATTTTTCTTTTTTCGAATCGTCTAGCTTATACCTCTGTAATGTTTCAAGATTTAACCTGGAAACCGAAATCGGGGTTTTTAATTCATGGCTTATGGCCATTACAAAATTTTGTTGCTGTATCTGAAGTCGAAACTGTCTGCGTACCGATCTGTATATGTAAAAAGCTCCAACGAGTATAAGAAAAAGAAAAGTGCTTCCTTCTCCTGTATACATGGCAATGTTTCGTTTTCTCAGGTCTTCGATCCTGTTCCTTTCAGAATTGTATTTGTCTGTTGAAAGGGAAGGGGAAATCGTCTTCAAATGTTGTAAACGAAGTTCATACATGGTTTCGTTCTGCTTTTCTAAAGAAAATGCCCACCATACTAAGGCAGCTATTATATAGGAAAGCAGTATCCAGTAAGCCACTGTGGTTATTCGCAATTTTCGCTTAGTAGCGTCAGGCATTGATTAATAAGGTTTCTTTTCAAGTCTTAGCCCAATATCCATTACATTTTGTAAAGGATCTTCCCTCATGATTTGTTCAAGAGTGAAAGTATATTGGCCTGATCTTTTAAAATTAAACTTTTGGGGATCAAGAGTAAGAGCTATTCTGTGTTCATATAGATCATCCATACCAACTCCAAGCCATCCTTTGTCTTTAGATGCCAGTGGTAATTCCAGCATGAATTTTTCTTCCGCGCCTCCCGCGCCTTCCGCATACAAATTGAGCCAGATATTATTATAATTATACTTTTCGTTATGACGTAATATAATATATAGCTGATAGGGAGAGGTTGTATCTTTTATAGTGAAAACAAACTTTGGTTTAAAATTACTTTTCCACGAATGTGAAGGAATAGGCATCACCTTTTCATAAAGGTCAATGGTATTACATCCTGTAAAAAAGAAAGTAGCTGAAATAATAATTAACACTAAATAAAAGGTATTGGATCTGATTCGGCTGATCATTTTTTTTGTTCAGTTTGTTATTTATCTAATGTAGACTTTTAGTTATTAAAGTACATTCAGCACCTGTTCTTTTGCTTTTTCTAATTCATCTTTCATTACTACTACGCATTTCTGAATAGTTGAATCATAGGCTTTGGCTCCGGTTGTATTTATTTCCCTTCCTATTTCCTGCAATACAAAAGAAAGCTTCTTTCCTTTGAAATCTTCCGGTTCTATTAAAATGGAACTAAAATATTCGCAATGATTCTTTAGCCGCACCTGCTCTTCGCTTATATCGATCTTTTCAATATAATAGATCAGTTCCTGCTCCAGTCTGTTACCATCATAATTCTCTTTGCCTACATTCTCTTCCAGTAACCTTGTAATGCCTTCTCTTATTTTTTGAATCCTTAACGGTTCAAGTCTGGCTACTTCTTCCTGTTGCTTTAAAATATTCAAAATGCGAAGCTCAAGGTCGCTTTTTAGCGATTTCCCTTCTTCCACCCTGTGATAATTAAGATCATCTATGGCTGCCTGAATTATAAGAACAAATTTATTCCATTCATCGGCGGTTAAGGTTTCACTGGTGGGAGTTATTACTTCGGGCAATTTTATTAAAGTGCCTAATATATCATCTGTCTTTAATCCTAATTCCTTTGATAATTCCTTTAATGGTTGGTAATACGCTTTTGCTAGATCTGTATTGATAGTAACAGGCTTCGCGTTTCCTGTTTCCTTCAGGCTTATAGTACAATCTACAGTGCCCCGGCCTAGTTTCTCCGATAATATTTTCCTGATATCAAATTCAAAAGGCTTTAGGAAAGCAGGCATTTTTAGCTGTAGGTCAAACTGCTTTCCATTTAGAGATTTTATATCCACCAGAAACGTTTTATCTCCTGCATTCTGTTCCGCTCTTCCAAAACCTGTCATTGACTTAAGCATGAATATTTTTTTGATAACGGTAAAGGTATTCGAATTCAATTTATGTTTATGATAAGAGTAAAATCAGCTGGAAACAAAAAGCTCCGCGCTTGCGGAGCTAATATGTAGATGGGTTAGTAAGTAAGGGAATGAAATTCCCAACACAATATTAAAAATAATTTTCCCTAACTAAAAAATTTTTGGGTAAAAATTATTCACATTTTTTTTATCAGCTTGTGGATTGTAAACACAGAAATGATTCAAAACTCATACGCTTACCTTTGAAAAAATT
>JBJMLT010000493.1:0-4224 GCA_045805165.1 Flavisolibacter sp. | reverse complement strand
ACTTCATATACAATACCGTCATAAAATGTTCTTAGGACTCCTGATAGAATTCCCCATTCAGTAAAATAGTGCTCACTTTTATAATTCCTGAACAAGAATGAAGCTGATGCAGTAAACTGGGAACTGTTATATGGATATCGGGACAAGCCAGCTTCAAAAGAAATATGTTGCGATGTAAAGGGATAATTTAAAACTGTAGCCCTTCTATGTGCGGGAATGGTTACACTTGCATTAAATCCATGGCTCTTGGGAAATTCATAAGAAATTAATGCCCCGTATTCTATTTTATTAAAATATGCAGTATCCTGGCAGGTCGCTTGTAAAGTAAAAAATGTAATTATTGAAAGGATTATGGTTTTCATAGCCGGATAAGCCATTAAAGTAAAATTTAATGCTTACCACAACAATAGTAATATTACGATACCGGGCAAAGCTGTAATTTAATAAAGCTGAGACTGGTGTAATAATTGCACTAAATTACCCGGACCTGCATAATTTTACATTTCATTTAATTTATCTCACCATGGAAGCAATTAATTCTGTTTTCAAAAACATCTGGTTAGCGGATGATGATGCGGATGATTGCGAATTATTTGAAGATGTAATTTCTGAAATATTACCGGCTGCAAATCTCACAGTGATTCCCAATGGAGAGGAGTTGATTAAAATGTTAACCCCTGCCAGAAAACCGGACATCCTGTTCCTGGATATCAATATGCCTGTTAAGGATGGTATGGATTGCCTTATTGAAATAAGGGCACAAAGACATTTTAGCCGTCTTCCTATAGTTGTTTTCAGCAGTTCGAGAGAAAGCAAATTTGTGGATGCGTCTTATGGATACGGAGCTAATCTCTATTATTCCAAGCCCACCTCTTTTAAGCAATTGATTGACGGATTAAGCAGTTTATTCAGGATGAACTGGGACGATCCTTACACTATTACAAGTAACCATTATGTAAATAATAAGTTCACCGCATACGATTCCTTCAATATTAATCTCTTCTCTTAAAATAAAAAAGCGGTGGAAACCGCTTTTCGAAAGGATAAAATTTCTATAAAAGATGTTTGCAAAAATGATATGAATAGAGTTAAAATGCAAGACATATTAATATAATTATTATTTATTAAGACTATTTACTTACTGCGAAATACAGTTATGCATCATTGATCGATAGGATCAATTACCCTTTTCAAATTTTAAGCAGATTCGTAGAATTACGAATTAAAATCGAGTATTTCTGCACTCTCTCATAAGCACTTCTTTATTCATATTTGCACCTCGGTTGATTGTCTTATATTATTAAAGAAATGGCTCGTTGCCCAAAAGGACGAGCCATTCACCATTTATAAAGTCATTGTCATTAATAATGGTGATATGCTGTACCACCTCCACATCCATGGCCCAGTAGCCAGTACAAAACAAAAAATATTACTATTGTGCTTAAGCACCCGCCTCCAAGCTTTTTAGCTCCATATCCTGCTATTAGCGCTCTTAACCAGTCTGGCATAGGAAATTATTTTGGAAAGAAAATAAATAATTATGCCATTTGTAATTATAAATGATCTTTTGATTAACTTAATATGGCAATCAAACTCGATGAAAGAAGACCAGGCTGCTATTACTCCTGCGGAAGAACTGCTTCAGCTTTTACTGTATAAAATTGAGTCTAAAGAAAGTGATTATTTATGTTATACTGAAAAGGAAAAAACATATACAGTGCTTAGTGTGATAAACTGCCTTGAACGGCAATCTTATCTTAGAACCAATAAAGATCCTTTTTCTTTTTACCGCGTAAAAGATATCTAATCCGCTTATCGTATCAGCTTGCGTAATGGCATTAGCCTGATGCTGAATTTAGAAGGCAGGCGCCAGCTGATTTGGAAGGATGGCCATTTTTTCAGCATTAAATAGTTGCTGATTCGATGGGAATAAAGTTTTATATACCTGATACTTATTAAGGTGCCAATAAATATATGCACCAGTAGGATCAGGGGAGAAATAATAATACTTACCGCAAGGTCAATAAAACCGCCAATGGTGTCCAGAAATTTAATCATAGATCGCGTAAATAAAATTTACGGCCTTTCTATAATCAATTAGAATTTACTACTGCTTCATAAGATAGGTGGGATTAATTTCGCTAACAATATAACGAAAAATATTCATCCTTATTACTACTAAAAAACTTATGCCACAACCATTTCCGAATTCTGTTTCCTAATTCCTGATTACCTTTTTCACATCCGTCCAATTGCCCATTATAACTTTAATAAAATAGGTCCCCTTTTCTATATCAGTAACAGGAATTGTTAATAGGGCATCTTGTCCGGGATATTTTGTGAGATGATAGGATTTTTTAATTCTTCCATTTACATCAATGACCTGAAGTGTATAAGCACCCGCAAATGGTTTATGAACCAATATGGATAATTGACTGTTGAATGGATTTGGATAAACTTCAATTCCTGACTGTCCATCCGGAATTGTTGCGGCTGATCTATTAGTACTATTGGATGCCGGCGTATAATCTGTTCCTTGCTCTGTTATCATAAATCCATTGATATAAGAATACATATTGCTTTTATTGATCGTCACTATAATTTGTCCCTGAGTGTTGGGAATTAGGCTTGTAAATTTTGCCTTATTGAAATAGTTATCGTAAGTATTTATAGTAATGGCATTACCATTTATTGTGAAAATTGTATTGTTTCCCGAGCTGAACCGACTGGCATAAAACTCTACATCATATTTTTTAGATGGAGACAAGCCATTAATTGTAAGCGTTCGGTTTGCGTCCGCATAGCTGGTAAATCTCAATACGCCTGCTGGCGCCATGGCTCCGCTTATTGTAGTTGCATAATTAATTCCGTTATCTCCCACAGACTGGCTATAGCTTAATGTGGCATTTATAGAAGAGAATGTGCCATCCGTATATTTAAGTCCTCCGGAATTAATAGAATTGATTGATGCTGTTCCAACATTCCAATTATTCCATTGAGGATCTGAGTAAGCACTGCTACCTCCATATATTTGTGTCTTAATATATTTTGTTAACCCTGTTGTTGCGGGAGAAGTAGTAGTTGAGCCGGCACATAAGGAATCTGGAATTTTTTTATCTGCTGCGCGGCTAAAGAATATCTGATGTCCTGCATTATTTACATGGATATTATCTCCATAGCTGTAAAGAGAGTTTATAGATCCGTCCGGATTCGCAACAGTTGTCCAGAAATCAATAGCATGCCCTCCAAAGCGGCTATAGGTCCAATCTCTTAATACCATCAGGTTATTTCTTTCACCTGTATTCAAATTTGTTCTGGGTTGGGTTGTTGTTATCCATAATGGAATACCAGCAGTTTTTGCTAATGAAACTGTTGTTTCATAATTGCTTTCTATTTCATCTAAGGTAAAGCCATACCCAATATCATTATTTGGAAGGTTAATAATAATGGCATCAGGGTGAAGACTTAAAGCTTTTGTTATGTTATGGGCAGTATCAGGCGCAGGCCTGTTGGCTGGGGGTACAGATCCTGTAGGTCGCAGCACTTCATATGTAGTATATCCGGGTTCTGCAAGATTAATAACAGTATTCTGACTGTTTTTTGATTTCAAATAGTATGTATACTTATTTACCCAACTGCTGTCAATTGGAGTCGCACCTGTACCATAGGCTGTAGACGATCCAAGTACTACAACTTTAATAGCTCTTCCGCAAGCGGAAGTGGAACTTACAACAGTTCCTCCATTTACAGTTACCTGAACATTTGAGGAAGAGCTGGCGCCTTTATTATCAGTTGCAGTTAGCTGAAATATATAAGCTCCTTGCAATAATCCGGAAACAATGGTTTGTAATTGGCCGGGAGTTGAAATAATAGAAGTATTTGGACCGCTCAGTTGTTTCCAGTTCACAGACGCAATGGTTCCATCTGCATCTGTAGCACTTCCTTTTAGTGTTACGGCATTAACGGGAAGTGTTATGGTTTGATTCAATCCCGCACTTACAGTTGGAGGAATATTCGAAGCGGTACTACCTGCTAATGAAAATTCAAACCAGTTGAAATTCCATGAGCCATTAAGAGAATAGATTCTGATTGTTTGTATACCGGAGGTTAAAGATATCTGACCACTTATTGTGGACCAATTTTGCCATCCATTTGTAGAATGTATATTCATTGTCGTCAATACTGAGGTATTTTTTTTTATTTCGTGTTTTTGTTATAGAGTTT
>JBJMLT010000492.1:0-4137 GCA_045805165.1 Flavisolibacter sp. | reverse complement strand
AAGCTTTGGGAAACCCGGTTTAATCAACTTGACAACGTATTATCAACAATTAAAAAACAGAAAAAATGACAACCAATTTGCTATTCGATTTTATCGTTGACAAAACAACAAAAAAGGTATTCGTAAACATGGTATTTGATGCCGACATTTCGTTGGTATGGGATGCCTTTACTAAAAAGGAAATCCTTGACCAATGGTATGCTCCTAAACCGTGGATGTCTAAAACAAAACACATGAATTTTGAAGTTGGTGGACGACGATTTTATGCTATGGTAGGACCAGAAGGACAAGAAATGTGGTCAATTCAGAAGTATACTTCCATTAGTCCAAAAACCAATTTTAAAATGCTTAATGCTTTTGCTGACAAAGATGAAAACCCTCAATTACCCGGTTCTGAATGGGATTTAAATTTCATGGAACAAAACGGAACAACAAAAGTGAATATTACTATTTACAATGAATCTCTTGAGAGGATGGAAAAGATGATTGCAATGGGCTTCAAAGAAGGATTTACAGCAACACTTAATAACCTGAAAAACCTGCTTGCAGCTTTATCCGTTAAATGATTTCGTTGAAAAGGATTTGGAATTAATTTCGGCCATGGATTCAAAACTAATTCTTAGTTGTTTACTTTTTCTGACCTATTCGGATGTGCATTCTCAATCCTCAGATATTTTTAAGCCAGATTCGTTAAGAAAAGAAATTAACGCCATTAAAATCCAATCAAGTTTACGCATTGACGGGGTACTCAATGAATCTGAATGGCTATTAGCCAGATCCTCTCCCGATTTTATTGAAATTGAACCAAATCAAGGAGCTACTCCAGAATTTAAAACAATAGTGAAGGTTTTATACAACAGGCAAAACCTTTATGTTGGAATCTTTGCTAAAGATCGGATGGGGAAAAAGGCTATTCGTGCTACTGATTTTAAGAGGGATTTTAATTACATGGCACATGATCATGTTGTTGTAACATTTGATGGCTTTAACGACAATCGAAACGCAATGTGTTTTGCTACAAACGCATATGGAGTTCAACGGGACTACCTGAGCTTTGACGATCTGTATTTTGATATAGATTGGGATGGCCTATGGAAAGTAAGAACCACAAGGACCGATTCGGGTTGGTATGCAGAAATGGAAATTCCGTGGCAAACACTCAGATACAGGAAATCAAATGATTCCATACAATCGTGGGGATTTAATGTTTATAGAAATCGAAGACTGTCTAATGAAGGTTCTGCTTTTTCACCCTTTCCCAGAGTTTTTACATCTTCCCGTATGGAATATGCAGGCATATTAAGAAATCTGCAACCACCTCCGCCTAAATCAAATATCCGGATACAGCCATATATTCTAAGTTCTATTGACAATTTCAGTAGCTCTGACACATTGAAAAAGGCAAACAAAGCGAATGTGAAAGCAGGTGGTGATTTGAAATGGGCAATTAACCCCAGCAACATCCTGGATCTTACGTTTAATACTGATTTTGCTCAGGCTGATGCAGATCTACAAGTAAATAATATATCCCAATTTTCTGTTTTCTTTCCTGAAAAAAGACAGTTTTTTTTAGAGAATGCTTCCTTGTTTAGTCCCTCCATTCAACAGGCAATTGATGGTTCGGGGGGATTTATGCATATACAACCTTTTTTCAGTAGAACCATTGGACTGGATTCTGCCGGCAATCCAATACCAATAGTTGCCGGGGGCCGATTTGTACACAGATCTTCAGAACAAAATTATGGTGCTATTATTATGAGACAAAAAGCTGAAGAAGGCAGCCCAGCTACCGATTTTTTCGTAGGGAGGTATTCCCGGAATTTTGGTGAACAGAATCGCATAGGAGGCCTGGTATCCATAAAACATAGCTTATCAGGGACCAACACTGAAGCTACAGCCGATGGATTTTTTCGCTTAAGCCAGTCCCAATCTGTGAATACGATCATTACATTGACAAATACTTCCAACACTCATCAAAATGGTCTGGCTGCATTTGCGCAATATTATTTGTCAACTAATAATTATAAGATCTGGCTTACCCAATCTGTTGTAACCAGGAATTTTGATCCACAGATGGGATTTATTTCCCGAACCGATGTTATAGGAACCACTCCGGGAATGAATTGGTATTACCGTGGAAAATTGCTTCCATTCAAAAAAATAATACGTGCCTATGAACCAGGATTCCTGCCTGAATTTTATTGGCAGGCTTCAACCGGAAAGTTTATAGAAAAGAGTCTGTATTTTTTCCCCTTGTGGCTAAATTTTCAGAATGGCGCTTACCTTGGTTATAGCATTAATCCGGTCTATAAATTTCTTGCAGATACCTTTTCACCATTAAATGTCAAAATTGCCCCCGGGGCTTACCATTATTTTTTCAATGAAACCATGTTCACTACGGATCCTTCAAAATTTATCAGTTTTGTCGGAGACATAAAATGGGGTGGTTATTTTAATGGCAAGCTGGTTTCTGCTGACTGGAAAATATTATTTGCACCAATACCACACATTTCGATCTCAGGAGAATTCAATCGCAATCATTTTATTAAAGTGGGAATATCCAGCGAAAATAAAACTATTGATCTTTACATTGTTCAAAGCCGTTTTGCCATTAATCCCCGATTACAGCTTACCGGATTTTATCAAAAAAACTTATTGGATAATTCTAATAGTTATAACATTCGTTTTTCCTGGGAGTATAAGCCATTGTCCTATATTTATTTTATCTATAATCACGGTATAATTAACGATATATTACACACGGTCAATCAAACAGAAGATCATGTAATAGCAAAAATCAGTTACCTGAAGCAGCTATAAGTTATTTGTTATAATTCAATATCCTATTAATTTATTTCTCTTCTCTTTTAAAGGCAGCAAGAAAATATAATGGTTTCCCTTTTGTATCGAATGCTTCCGGATAACTGTTGCCTGATAAATTATAACAAATAATGAGCTGATCGTTTTCAAATTTATATAGGGCTGTAAAGTGTTTTCCTGTGTTGACTCCTTCTCTTCCATAAATGTCCATTTTATCATCTTTATATTTAATGACACCCTTATCAACACTTTCAGCGATAAACATATAATTGCTGTCATTTATGGTCAGCTTTTGGTTACCAAATGCAGCTTGCGGCAATGATGTTCCGCCAATTTCTTCTTTAACCGGGATCCATGAACCATTCATTTTGTTTACTTTATGTGAAGCATATTTAGATGTAGTACAGCTTATAAAGAAGCTTATAGTTAAAACAGTTAGTATTGATCTCATAAGTTTCTATTTTTAAAGTTGTTCCAATTTAGAAATTATGATGGGTTTTAAAATATTTTCTTTTTCTGTACGTCTACTTATATAAGAAGGCTGATAATGAACACGATTGTGACCGATCAACCAAAACGAAATATTATAAAGGCTGTAAGTGATTATGGCAAGCGCTTGTTCTATTTCATTCGTGGAAGAGTGCAAACAGATGAAGATGCCGAAGATATATTACAGGATGTGTGGTACCAGTTCAGCAATGTTATGAACACGGAACCAATTGAACAGGTAAGCGCCTGGCTATACCGTGTTGCAAGGAATAAAATTATAGATCAATACCGAAAGCAACAATCAGGCTATCTGGAAGAAGAATTAAGCAATATTAATGAGCAAGAGGATGCTATAATTACCGAAATGCTGATCGCCAGGAATGTTAGCCCTGAATATGAAAATCTGAGAGAAATTTTTTGGGATGATCTATTTGCTGCTCTGGAAGAATTACCTGAAGATCAGAGGCAAGTATTTATCTGGCATGAACTGGAAGATATTCCATTCAATGAAATAGCAGAAATGACCGGAGAGAAAATCAATACATTAATCAGCAGAAAAAGATATGCTGTTTTGCATTTGAGAAAAAGATTAGAAAAAATATACAAAGAAACCATTGAACATTAAATAAATTCTATATGACAAGAACATACAGAGCGAGACGATTTTTATTTATTATTCCTTTTGCCATTCTGGGACTGATCGTTTTCGGATGGGTTGTAATGCTTTTATGGAATAATGTGGCCGTTCCTATTCTCCATGTTTCCGCGGTTACTTACTGGCAGGGCTTAGGCATTTTATTACTATCAAAAATTCTTTTCAGCAGCTTT
>JBJMLT010000491.1:0-2626 GCA_045805165.1 Flavisolibacter sp. | reverse complement strand
TTTTATTGATCGCCTGTATCAATTTTATAAATCTTACAACTGCTCGTTCTGTTGAACGGGCTAAAGAAGTAGGAATTAGAAAAGTAGTTGGCGCCGCCCAAACTCAACTCGCAAGGCAATTTATAGGTGAAAGTGTTATAATTTGTCTGATAGCATTTATTTTATCATTAGGATTATCAATGTTATTAATGCCATTGTTTAATCAATTATCTGGTAAAATAATAAGCCATGGAATTTTCGAACATCCTTCTTATATACTGATTCTGTTTATTACTTCTATTTTAATAGGCATTGTGGCAGGGGCTTATCCTGCCCTGGTACTTTCATCGTTCCAACCCGTAACTGTATTAAAAGGTCGCTTTTCTACCGGAACAAAAGGAGTATTATTAAGAAAAGGACTTGTTGTTTTTCAGTTTACTATTTCTGTCGCATTGATCATTTCTACAATTATTGTTTATCACCAGATGAATTATATGCGCAACCAGGATCTTGGTTTCAATAAAGAACAGAAAATTATTATTGATTCGCATGACGATCCTGGAAAAAATGCATTCAGAAATGCAGTTTCGACTATACCAAATGTATTATCAACGTCCTTAGCGGGTAGCGTTCCGGGCGGAGGTAATCCCGGAGCCTACTCAAAGATTGAGAATATAAAAGGAGAAATGCAGATCGCAAATCTTGATCTTTATTTTGTTGATTTTGATTATATTCCTCAGTATAAAATAAGAATTCTGGCTGGCAGACCTTTTTCTAAGGATTTTGCTACCGATACTACGCAGGCAATGATAATCAATGAGGCTGCAATGAAAATGTTTGGCTATTCATCACCTCAACAGGTTGTAGGAAAGAAATTTGACCAATGGGGACGTTCAGGAACTATAATAGGGGTAATGAAAGATTTTCATTTTCATTCTCTTCAACAGGAGATAAAACCGCTTAGCATGCGGATTGAACCATCAAGATGTAATCTAATCTCTGTTAATGTAGGAAGTGGTAATATTAAAAATACAATTGCAGCTATCGAAAACAAATGGAAATACATTATCCCTAACAGGCCATTCAGCTATTATTTTCTGGATGAATTCTTTGATAAGCAATACAGAAGTGAAGAACGCTTTGGAAGACTGTTCCTTAATTTTGCAATTCTTGCAATTTTTATTTCATGCCTTGGTTTATTGGGTCTTGCATCTTATAGTACCATTCAGCGAACAAAGGAAATTGGAATAAGAAAAGTAATGGGTGCTTCCGTTACTAATATTATAAACCTCTTGTCTGTTGATTTCATAAAATTAGTGATCGTATCCTTCTTTATAGCTATTCCGGCTTCATGGTATTTTATGCATAAATGGCTGGAAGGATTTGCCTATAGGATCAATATAAACTGGTGGGTTTTTGTTGTCGCTGGCTTAACAGCTATTTTTATAGCCTTGTTCACCGTAAGCTTCCAGGCAATTAAAGCAGCCATTGCCAATCCTGTCAAAAGCCTGCGGACAGAATAACCTGAAATACAATTGTTTTCAGCCGTTAGCTTTCAGCAATCAGCTATCGGTTATCAAAACTTCTTATAATTCAACCAACCTCCTTAGCGTTCTCTGCTCCTTACGTGCCTTTGCGTGAAACAAAAAAGATCGCGCTAAAGATTTTTAACTTTTAACTTTTAACTTTTGACTTATTTAAATCTTCAAATAATTCATATTAAGCCATTCAACCTCGCATACTGCAATAACATGATCGTCTTCGCATCTTTTATTTCACCTGTAGAGATCATTTGAAAAGCTTTGTCCAGCGTAACTTCTATTTTTTCAATGTCCTCCTGTTCATGATCTATGCCTCCTCCTTCATTCCTTCTCATGGATTCATCATATTCCGCCACAAAAAAATAAAGTATCTCCGTTACGGATCCTGGTGACATATAACTTTCAAAAACCTTGGTTACATTAGATACCTTATATCCTGTTTCTTCTTCTACTTCCCGTTTAATGCAATCCTCCGGATTATCCTCATCCAGTAATCCGGCGCAAGCTTCTATCATCATCCCCGATTCATTTCCATTTAAATAGGTTGGCATTCTGAATTGTTTGGTAAGTAATACAGTAGCATTTTTCTTATTGTAAAGCAGAATGGTAGCCCCGTTTCCTCTGTCATATACTTCTCTTGATTGATCTTGCCAACTACCATCTTTCTTTAAATACTCATAATTAACCTTCTTTAATACGTACCAGTTATCTGATAATATCTCTTCTTTTACATTTTTTACTTTCACCTGCATTTTTTTTGTTTGTATCCCCGAATATATCTTTTTTTAAATCTTGCATTCTTCATCCATTGGCACATTGATAAATTGGCATTGGTATATTTGCACATTGGCAAATTTGCACATTTACACATTTGCACATTAAATTTAGTTTCTATGAACTTTAAAAAAGTGAACAATCTTACTGGTTGGTTCATCTGCACGATTGCTTCTATCGTCTATATTTTAACAACTGAAAAAGCAGGTAGCTTTTGGGATTGCGGTGAATTTGTCGCCGCCTGTTTTAAATTACAGATCCCTCATCCCCCAGGCGCTCCTCTATTTATTTTATTGGGACGCATTTCAATTGTACTATCAGGGAACGATCCT
>JBJMLT010000490.1:0-4835 GCA_045805165.1 Flavisolibacter sp. | reverse complement strand
TTAAATCTATTGAGGAACAGGGAAAGTTAACGATAGAATTAAAAGACAGAATAAATTCAACTTTTAATTCAACAGAACTGGAAGATATTTACTTGCCTTATAAGCCAAAGCGCAAGACCAGGGCAACGCAGGCAATTGAAAAAGGTCTGGAACCTTTAGCTAAAATACTATTTGAACAACGTTCTATTGATATTGATTCAGAAGCAAAAAAGTTTGTAAATGATGATCTGAAAGAAGTCAAAGAATGTTTACACGGCGCCAGAGACATTATGGCAGAATGGATCAGTGAAAGTGAACTGGCAAGAAGTAAAGTAAGAAGCCTCTTTGCTTCTTATGCAATAATTAGTTCCAAAGCCATCACTGCAAAAAAAGAAGCGGCAGATGCACAGAAATACCGTGATTATTTTGAATTCAGTGAAACATTATCCAAATGTCCTTCTCACAGGATACTTGCTATACGGCGTGGTGAAAAGGATGGATATCTAATGATGGATATAAGTATAGACAAGGAACTGGCTATTGAAGAACTCACTAAACTATTTGTAAAAGGTTCCGGTGCAGCTTCAATGGAAGTTAAAAGATCTGTTGAGGATAGTTATCAGCGCTTATTGAAGTCTTCCATTGAGAATGAATACAGATTGTTAAGTAAAAGTGCAGCAGATGAGGAAGCAATTAATGTTTTTACTGAAAACCTTCGCCAGTTATTATTAGCTTCTCCTTTAGGTTCAGAATGTGTATTGGCAATTGACCCGGGCTTCCGTACTGGTTGCAAGTTAGTATGCCTGGATGCCCAGGCGAACCTTATTTATAATACTGCAATTTATCCGCACCCTCCGCAAAATCAATGGCAGGAAAGTATTCTGGAAATAAAGAATCTTGTAGAAAAATATAATATAACTGCTATTGCGGTAGGGAATGGCACAGCCGGAAGAGAAACAGAACAATTAGTAAGATCAATTGACTTTGGAAAACATGTAAGTATATTTCAGGTCAATGAAAGTGGCGCATCCATTTATTCAGCTTCGGAAATAGCAAGGGAAGAATTTCCGGATAAGGATATTACAGTTAGAGGTGCCGTAAGTATTGGACGAAGGTTGCAGGATCCTTTAAGCGAACTGGTTAAGATAGATCCTAAATCAATTGGAGTAGGACAATATCAGCACGATGTAAATCAATTGAAGCTGAAGCAGGCTTTGGATAGGGTAGTAGAAAGCGCCGTTAATTTTGTGGGAGTGGATGTCAATACTGCATCAAAGCATTTGTTGCAATATGTATCAGGTATCAGCTCTACGCTTGCTTCTAACATTGTTTTATATCGTGCACAAAACGGGGCTTTCAAAAGCAGGGAAGAATTAATAAAAGTGCCTTTGATGGGGCCTAAATCCTATGAACAATGTGCAGGCTTTCTGAGAATACCGAATGCAAATAATCCTTTAGATAATTCTTCGGTACATCCCGAAAGCTATAAAATAGTTGAGCAGATGGCAAAGGATCTACAGGCTTCTCTCGAGGATCTTATTAAAAACAATGAACTGAGAAAAAAAATCGATCGTAAAAAATATATTTCGGAATCTGCAGGTGCATTTACTATTGAAGATATCCTTAAAGAGCTGGAAAAACCGGGAAGAGATCCTCGCCCGGGAATTGAAGAATTTAAATTTGAGGATTCAATTAAATCAATTGAAGATCTAAAGCCTGGAATGCAGGTCCTTGGAATAGTTACCAACATTACCAACTTTGGAGCGTTTGTAGACATTGGTGTAAAGCAAGATGGGTTAGTACACATTTCCCAATTAAGTAACCGATTTGTATCAGATCCTAATCAAATAGTGAAACTGAATCAAAAAGTAATGGTAACTATCTCGCAAGTGGATATCACCAGAAAGCGGATAGCTCTTACAATGATAGATCATTCCCAAAGGAAGGATTACAATCAATTTATAAGTAATAAGGAAATAATAAAGAAAGAAATATCCAAAGAGCCGAAAAATACTCCTATTAACGACTTCCAAAATAAATTATCAGAACTTAAGAAAAAATTTAATGATTAAAATGCAGAAGATAAAATTAAAGAATTGCAATAGATTGGATTTTGGAAATATATAAAAAAGACCTCTTTTTAGTGGTCTTTTTTATATTATATTGATTGTTCCATGAATTTCTTTCTTTTATTACTGAGTACACGATCCAACAACATTAATCCTAATACCACATTCAGCATCATGAATACATTTACATAAGTGTTGTTGAAAATTTTTGAGTAATCAATTTTATTGAAATCAACTCCTATGAAATTATTGCTCGCACCATCTGACCAATTGATCTGGCTGATGCCATAAACCAGAAACCCTACAATTACTGTTATAAAGAATATGCCAATACCCCAAATGACTTTATTGTTAATATAGCTTTTAGTAGCAGGTGCAATATGACATTTCGCTATTTCCTCCATTACATTTTTTGTGAACCTTAAGGAAGGATGTTCCAGTTCTGTAGCATTTATTAACTGATGCACTTCCAGCAGTTCATGATATTTTGCTTTCCATGCAGCGTTTTCTGCTATCAGCTTTTCAATTTTTGTATGTTCATCAGATGGAATGAGGCCATCAATATAATCCCATACCTTCATTTCCATATCTTCCGCCCCTGTTGAACTATTATCAAGATCTGTATTCATAGCTGAATTTTTAATCGTTAATAAATATCTTTTACTTCCTGTTCAAAATGTTTTTCCATTTTATCCTTTAATCTTGCCCTGGCCCTGTGCAATTGAACTTTTACTGTATTCGTTTCTTTTCCAAGGATCTGAGCTATTTCTTCAAGGTTTTGTTCAGCCTTATAAAAAAGAGTAATGATCTGGGCATCATCAGGATTAAGCATTTTAATGGCTTCGTTTACCATGTTTAACCTGCTTTTTTGCTCTATTTGGTTTGCGCTCATTCCTGAATCAATATTATCAGCCGCATTAAAAACATTTTCATTATCCAGGGAATGAACATCCAGTTTCTTTTTCCGTAAGAACGTTATAGAGGTAGTAGTCGCAATAGTATAAAGCCAGGTGCTGAACTTAGATGTGCCTTTAAAATCAGCTAATGACCTGTATGCTTTTATAAAAACATCCTGCGAAACCTCTTCTGCATCCTCCCTGCTCTTCACATATCTTAAAACAATAGTAAATACAAAGTTTTGATAGCGTTGCACAAGCACTGCATAGGTATTGTTATCGCCCTTCAATACCTGGGCAATTATGTCCATATCAGCTTGTTCGGTGTGCATTCCAGTAATTAGACTATAATAGAAAATAGTAGGTTACAGGAAAGCTACTAGCTTTTAGTCATTAGTTGTAAGCTTTTGCCGGTAGGATTACAGTTTCATTGAAAATCAGCAATTTATAATTTTTCTTACATTTCTTGTAACCTCATCTCAACGCCTGTAGTCAGATATAGTAGCAAGCAAATTAATTTATTAAAAAAGTAAACACAGACAATATGAATGGAGAATTATTAATACCGATTTTAGTTCCTTTAGGAGCTTTTGCAATGATCTTTGGAATATTTTACCTACGTACCCGCGAAAATATGGCTCTAATTGAAAAAGGATTAAATCCCAAGGAATTTGCCAACAGGCCGGCTCCTTATAGAAGCCTTAAAACAGGATTATTATTTGTAGGCGCAGGAATAGGATTGCTTTTGGCATATTTTATAGATATGAATAGCAGCATGAGGGTGCACGATAATCCAGCTATTTATTTTTCCCTTATAGCGATAGGAGGTGGTTCAGGCTTAATTATTTCTTATATCATTGAAAAGAAAGAATGGCTTGGCACCAGAAAGCGAGATATTGATTAAAATGCTTTTCAATAAAAAGTCTGCCCCGTAAGGCAGACTTTTTATTTTTCCAGAACTTCTTTGGCTTTCTTTATAACAGGATCAAACTGATTATATACTTCATAGAACCCTTCTGTTCTCCATTTTAATCTGGCTAGATAAGCTTTTATCTGCTCCTTAATGGATTCCTTATCAGATTCAGGAATATTATTAAGATTGATACTATCTTTCTCCGCAAAGTCAACTAATTGTTTCCAAGGGTCATCAGTATTGGTATAGTGCGCCGAGAAATCCCCAGGTGTTTTATATTGCTGAAATAAGCTGGCATGATCGATATAATACTTATAAACAAAATTGTTGAATCTTCCTTCCAAGTAAAGTTTGGCTACAGTTGTCGCATTAATGCTGGTATCTATTGGAACGAAAATATCAGGGTTTATTCCACCGCCCCCATAAACTATTCTGCCTCCAACAGTTTTATAGATCTTTCCTGTAGCATATTGAAGCGAATCCGCTGCCTGTCTGTCTCCATTCTTAAAACGGTCGTATATTTCTTCCATATATACCTTTTTCCCTTTACCATAAGGACGCTGAATGCTTCTGCCGGACGGAGTATAATAACGGGCTACCGTAAGACGAATGGCTGAACCATCATTAAGATCATACTGTTCCTGAACTAACCCTTTTCCAAAGGTTCTTCTTCCAATAATAGTAGCTCTGTCCCAATCCTGCAATGCACCTGCAACAATTTCACTGGCGCTTGCAGTTAATTCATCTACTAATACTACCAGCTTCCCCTGTTCAAATACACCATCTTTATTGGCTCTGTATTCCTGCTTGGGTATGTTTGTTCCTTGAGTATAAACAATAAGTTTATTATCATCAAGAAATTCGTCAGCAATATTTACAGCCTGATTTATAAAGCCTCCACCATTGTCTCTTAAATCAAGGATCAGCTTTTTCATTCCCTGTTTTTGCAAGCTTTCCATAGATTGCATAAACTCACGG
>JBJMLT010000489.1:0-8381 GCA_045805165.1 Flavisolibacter sp. | reverse complement strand
TCACTTGTTTTTCCTTCTACTGTACCCATATGGGCTTGTCTGTGAAAATCATAAGTTAATTTTTTCCTTTTAAATGGTTCTGCCTTCCTTGAACATCCCAGAAATGGATATATAGGTTCAGGTTCGCCTACTACTGTTTCTTTTATTGGAGAATAATGCATTACAACGATCTTTTTTAGGTCCTGATGCTCAGCATCAAGCCGGGAAAGCGCTCTATCCAAATGAAGCGCTTCATCTACAGCTTCCTGTACAAAAGCCTTCATTGCACCTTCACCAAAGAAGGACAGCATTTGTTTGTCAAAGCCGCCACCAAATCCCTTCACACCGGCAAATCCAATATTATTTAATACAACAGCTTCGCCATCCAGCATGCATACGCCCTGCTTGGAAAGTATTTGTCTTATTAACTTATGTCTTCCTTTTTCGAAATCATGGTTTCCGAGCACAGCAACTACCGGAATGCTACATGATTTTAATTCATCTGCAAGTACCTGTGCTTCCATTTCATCTCCTGTATCTGTAAGATCGCCTGCAATCAATAATATATCAGCGTTTTGTGATACTTCCTTAAAGTAATCTGCCCATTTACCTTTCTCACTTTCCCTTACGTGAATATCAGCTACGGTTGCAATTTTCACTTTTGAATTTGCGTCCATAATTAAACTGTTTTGATCGTCAAAGCTTTATAATTCCATTCTTTAATATCAATTTCATATTGGGTCTGATCTATTACGGGACCTCTGCATACACGTTCAACAGCTGAAGGCAGATCATATTGTTCTTTAGCTCTTTCCATCAGGTTATCAAACAGCCATTTAGGGATTATGGAATGATAATCTGTTGGATAAACGAATTGGAATAATATGATCTGGGCCAATAATAAATGCCAGTGGGAATCCATTCGGTCCAGCAGTCTTTTCCAGTCAAATGCAGCCCCTTTTTTTAAAAAGATGTGATTTACATCTGCACCATCATACCTTTCCCTGTTTTGAACATATATTTTACACCATGACAATTCTTCGGGTGGAAGCAGCAGAACATCTACTCCTACAAATCTTGCCTTTTCAGCATGCTCATACCAGCTTTCATCTACCCGGCAAATATTATTTACTGTATCGAATATGATATCAATAAAATATTCTCCTTTAAAAACCTTGGCCAGCCAACGCACATCAGTTAACTCAATCCGGTACCCTTTTTCAGAAAAATGCCTGAGTATCTTTGGATATTCACTGGCTTTACAGAAAATGTCCAGGTCTTTCGTATCTCTATAAATACCAGTATAATGGAACATGGCAAATGCACCGCCCATCATAAACCGCGCACCGCTTTCATTTAATAAATCGAGGGCCTCTTTATAAAATGCATGAGCTTCCTTTTTTTGTTCTTCAGTTACAACCATACTTGTTTCTTCTGACATTATTAGAGGGAATAACTTAAAAGAAGCATGCCACACAAAATAAAGATCCGCTATAGTAATAGCGGATCTTTATTAAATTCAGCGAAATAGTAGATTAAACTTTCTCCTCCAATTCACCCCGATTCAAAACCAAATGACTGAACTCTCTAACTGTAGTCATATTAATTGGAATCAGATGAAGAGTTTCCTCCATGGGAACTTCTGCTCCTGCAACATAATTAAGCATTAATGCTGCAAAGGATTGCTCGAGTATATCTGTGCTTTGATCTTTCTGATTTCTGATCACTTCTTCAGGCACATATTGCAACTCAAACTTTCCTGTTTCTTCTTCAAATATCCTGATCACTTCCAATGGTGATAATGCTTCTGGTCCGCCAAGGTCTATAATGCTCGTCATTGCAACCTCATTATCTAAACTGGCAACAGCAAAAGCTGCTACATCTTTTAATGAGATCCAGGATATTTTATTTACTCCATGACCATATATAGTTGCCTTTCTGTTTTTGGTATCAAATCCCAGGTATGGGCCAAGCCATACTTCCATGAAAAAAGTCGGTCTTAAAATGGTATAATCCATACTGGTTTGCATAATTCTTTTTTCTACTTCTCTTTTAGCATCCTGTAAAGGAAACTTTTCATTCGTTTCAAGAAAAGAGATGTAAACAAATTTCTCAACATTCGCAGCATTAGAAGCTTCAACCACATTTAATTGTCCCTGACGGTCAACTGTCTCAATTGAATCTCCCTGAATCCTGGATAGGGTGGAAGAAGCGGTTGAAATAACAGCGCCTGCATCTTTACAAGCTTTGGCAAGAGATAATGGGTCTTTGATATCTCCGGTAACTATTTCAATACCCATTTCTTTTAAGGAATTCACTTTTACAGGATCTGAAGTTATCCGCACTAATGCTCTTACTTTTTTATTTGCATTTACCAATTGATGGCAGATTTCCATTCCCAGGAAGCCTGTTGCGCCTATAACAAGAACAGGTTTTAAATTTTCCATAATCATTTTTTAAATAGATGAAAAGAAGAGTTGAACTTTTCAGGGAGGGTAATTTGCACCAGGCGGTTACGTCAATAATAAAGGTAAGAAAGTAAGTATTGAAAAACAAAATCCCTGATCGGATGTGACCAATCAGGGATTTTTCCTATTCAGTTATCAGATCAGTTTTTCTTTATAATGCTGAGCGACTTTCCATTCTGTAATTTCAACAAATACATTCCATTTGGATAAGAATTCATATCCAATTCAGTAATTGCATTTAAACTTATCATCTTTAAAACAATGCCATTCATATTTACCAATGCAGCCTGCGTATTTAGTAAAGAATTATCAGTTACATAAACAAGACTTATACCTTCTGAAGGATTCGGATAGATGGTTACATTTCCTGTTAAGGTAGCACGTAAAAGAATTTCATGACTATAGGTAAAGCGGCCATCAATGTCTCTTTGCATAATACGGTAAATTGCTGTTCCAGAAAGAGCTGTTGGTTCTGTGAAATGATATTCATGTAAGCCATTACCAATCGATTTTACATTACCTATATTTTGGAAGGAATTATCTGTTAGCTTTTGTATACTATAATCTGATACATTGGACTCTTCCACTTTCCAATAGAGTTCTGCATGATCGTTAACACCTAAATATCCTGTTGTATTTATCCATGTAAGAGGCAATATAAACACTCCAGATAAAAATTGCTGCTCACCCTGAGATACTTTAGTGGAAGCAGCTGAATAAGCTGATGTGAATGTTTCTCCTATAGACTGCGAAAGGGAAATGCCTCCGCCACTAGCATAAAATCCGGCGCTTATAATTATCTGTGGAGTTACAGATTGACCTTCAGCATTAGAAATGAAAAGAATTACACCGAATAAAGCGATTAGTTTATTCATAACTATTTTTTGATGCTGAAATAATTTAAAAGACCAGGTTTTCAGGATTTGAAGAAGTAAAGGAAAGGATCAGTCCCGCTGCTCCTGCAGAAGGAGTAGTAGCTAATGAAGAACTTCCTGCGTTTCCTCCATTACCACCGCAAGCTCCGCCACCACCTCCATTTGTTATAGTTGCTGATGCACCTGCATTTGCTCCAGCTGTTCCACTATTTACCTGTTTTGGACCTGTGGAGGAAATAGTTGAAGCAGATAGAATAATAATTCCACCTCCCCCTCCACCACCACCGCCTTCAGCGCTTCCACCATTACCGTCAAAACCTGAAGAGCCATTACCGCCATTGGCTTGCAATGTACCTGTCTGTGTTAAAGTTCCTTTACATAATAAAACGATTAGTCCCCCTGCACCTCCACCTGCACCTTGTATTCCCAAACCTGCAGTTTGTGGATTAGTAGCACTATTGCCATTAGCTAATATGGTTCCTGAAATTGTAATATTTCCCTGTGCTAGAATTCTAAAAGATCCTCCACCTTCTGACCCGGAAGTAATATTGGCATTTCTTGCTCCTGCACCTCCACCGTAGGATGGAATATGAATCAGAGATGTTGCAGCTGTAGTATTACCTATTCCAAATCCTCCATATGGATTATTAGCCGACTTTATAGATACTCCGGTAGAAGGCTTTAAGTTATCATCTGCAGTTCCTGTTTTTACATTTATTGTTCCATTTATGGTAACATCTCCTGTAGAACGTAAGGTAAGTCCGCTTGGAACGGTAAGAGTTACACCAGCATTAACTGTGATAGCAGAATACTGCAAGCTTAAGTTTGCAGGAGGAGAGGTACTCCAATCTGTATTGGCGGATATTACTAATGCTCCCAATTCCCCATTTCCATAAGGTGATGTAGAAGAAGCTGTTTTTTCAGCATATAATGCATAAGGAACACTCATTAGCTGTTGTATACCCATGTTTACATAGGCTGTTCCTCCGGCAGGATCTATTTCCACCTGTAAGAATTTAGAGCCTGTAGCCCAGTTAATAGAAGAAAAAGTTCCGCTGGTAACAGTTCCATTTCCAATGGTAACTGTAAACATTCCATATGCGCTGGTAGTAGTAGATTGTTTTTCCTGGTAGACAACAGTACCTGCAGCAGTTACATCATGTATCGTAAAACGGACAGATACAGCCTGACTTGCCAGTGCAGTGCCACTGCTATTTCTTGCAAGGGCCTGGTAAGGAATTCCATGTGGAGTTTGTGCATCTAAATTAACTGAGAAGAGTAAGCATAAAATGATAATGGGAGTTATAAGCAATCTTTTCATTGGGTAGGTTTATCTGACAAAAAAAAGCTTAGTTATTAAATCCGTCAAATAAAACTTCCGTGAAAGCCAGTGTCGCAGCGGCTTTTAGAGAGTGGTATAAATACTAAATGCTAAAAAAGAATAGGATATTCTTAATTAATTAAGTAGTAATTACTATTTAAATAAGTATTTGAATTTGATGCAAATAACAATTTAAGTGATTATCCTTATACCATTTTTATTTTTCTATTTTATCAATTATCTTCTTTTTTTCAGTAATTTTTAGAACTAATACATCCATAATGACCTCAAGACGTAAATTTTTGCAACAATCATCCTCATTGGCCGGTGGTGCGTTTTTATTTTCTAATCCAATGATCGAAGTACTTAATAAGCGATTTCCTTCTTCAGATAAAATTAATATTGGAGCTATCGGCATCAATGGAATGGGATGGGCGAATGTAAATGCGGCAGTTAAAGTGCCCGGAGTTAACTTGGTAGCTCTTTGCGATGTTGATAATAATGTTTTGGATAAGCGAATGAAAGAGCTGGCAAAAATGAATATTGACAGCAGCAAGATAAAAACGTATAATGATTACCGTAAGCTTTTAGAACAAAAAGATATTGATGCTGTAATTATCGGTACTCCTGATCACTGGCATGCCTTGATAATGATCGAAGCCTGTCAGGCAGGCAAGCATGTGTATGTTGAAAAGCCGGTTGGCAATTCCATTATGGAATGCAAGGCTATGGTGGCTGCACAAAAAAGATATAACAGAGTAGTGCAGGGTGGACAATGGCAACGCAGCCAAAAGCATTTTAAAGATGCAGTGGATTTTGTATACTCCGGCCAATTAGGAAATATTCGTACGGTAAAAGTCTGGTGTTATCAGGGTTGGATGAAACCGGCGCCTGTAGTTCCTGATTCAGCACCTCCCGCAGGTGTTGATTATAAAAAATGGCTTGGTCCGGCTCCAGAAAGACCATTCAACGCCAGCCGCTTTCATTTTAACTTCAGATGGTTCTGGGATTATGCAGGAGGTTTAATGACGGATTGGGGTGTTCATCTGCTTGATTATGGATTATTAGGAATGAAAGCCGATGTCCCAAAGACAGTTGTTGCATTAGGAGGAAAATTTGCTTATCCGGAGCTTGCTGAAGAAACTCCCGATACTTTAACTGCCTTATATGAATTTGATACCTTCAACCTTGTATGGGATCATGCCATGGGAATAGATAATGGTTCGTATGGCCGCGATCATGGAATTGCATTCATAGGGAATAATGCAACACTTGTGCTTGACAGAGGAGGATGGGAAGTAATGGAAGAAAGACAATCTAAAAATAAAGTGAGCATGCCTCGGGTAAAAGCTTCTGATAATGGTTTAGACAAGCATTGGGAAAACTTTATTTCTGTTATAAGGTCTGGTAAAATGGAAGATCTTCATTGTTCCATTTCTGACGGAGCGCATGTAGCTACAGTAGCGCAAATGGGAAATATAAGCTTCCGCAGCGGCCAACGGGTAGTTTGGGATAAAGCATCCGGAAAATTTACCGATAATAACCTGAACAAAGCTTATTTAATGAAAGAATACCATAATGGCTATAAGCTGCCACAAATAGTTTAAGTTATTTTCTTTCCTGGTCGGGTTCAGAAGTCGCAGAACCTTCCAGTTCAGCGCTGCATTTAGTAACGATAACTTCTGTTATTGAAGTTGCCCTAAAGCGGCGCTTAAAATCTGCCAGTTCCAATACGATAGCAACTGCTTCGTCAGCATGAAGTCTTAAAATAGGTTCATTAGCCACCACCTTTACAATAATCGGCAATACAGCCCTGTAATAAGGATCTGTAGTTAATTCCTCCCTGCTTAGAATAGAAAGGTCTTTTTCTGCCTGTTGAACCAAAGATGGATCCGGATCTCCAAGGTCTATTTCCGCCTGCCTTTTTCTATTATCAGTTGATTGTTTGATTATTGCCCTGTAAATGTATTCATCCATCTCAGCGCTGTTATCGATTGCATTTACAAGATTCTTATTTCTGTAAAGGATATCAAGGGCACATGATATTACTTTTTCTGATATTCCCAATTCCTTGGCTTTTGCCCTTGCCTGATCTTGCAGCACGGATTCTTTAACCATAGGTTATTATTTAGATAGTTAATTTTTTTATCAGATGAACCAGGAAAATATAATCAGGATCGCCTACTATAAGGTATTCATTTTTTTGAAATTTATCTATAGCAATTCCATTTTTTATATTGAAATATTCTACCTCGGTAATAGCATGAAAAGTGCCAAAAGTTAAAAATCCCGGAAAATATATCCTAAACAGTAATAGTAAAGGTTATTCCAGGCTGAAAACGTTGTGCAGGTAAAAATATTATAGGAAGTTTTCTGTAATCTGTTCCCATTCCTGGGGTAATGGCACTGATGGCTTTTTCTTACCTGCTTTAGAATACCAGTATTCAGCATTGGACGCATCGCCTTCCTTCCTGTGAAGATAGGCATGGATCCATGATGCATTTTTGTTTTCTATATCCTGGATCAGATTGTGGGCTTTATGCCAATTACCTTTTGCATCATACCATAAAGCAGATAAATAGACGGACGAGCCGGAAGGAGGTTCATTTCCCGAAATGCTTTTTTTAAAGGAATCCATATCCATTTAAAGATGCTATTTTTTTCGTTCAACATTATAGTGATCAAAGGACCATGGTCCACTTCCGATTATTAGAAAATAAACTAATAGCAATAATACCAGAATAGATAGGAAAAGTTCTGAAAAAGGCCTGAACATTTCTGGGGACATGTTAATAAAAACAATCGCTCCCAATAATATAGGGATCTGTATCAAACAGGCAAAACGGGTAAGCATTCCCATTGCAAGAAGAAATCCGCCCAGAATGTGTGCTCCAACTATATAATGGCCAATAAGTATCACCATCAGAGAGCTAAAAGGTGCTTTGACGGCCATCATGTTCTCTAATGAAGTTATATTTTCGGCATACTGCACCCCTTTGATGCATAAAAAAACTCCTAAACAAATGCGCAAAATATCCAGCCATTTTGGATGGTGTCTGTCACCCCAGAATTCGAAGCGTTGAATCAGGTTCATATAGCAGAGTTTTAGTAATGGAAAGATCTGAAACAAAGATAATATTATCTCTTTAGCAATTCCATAGTATCATGGGAAATATCTGCCATAGATAGGAATTCTATCAATAATCTTTTTAAGCTTTCATGGCCTTTTCTTTTTTTGCGGCAATAAGTTGCTCCAAGCAATAACAATTCTTTTTCAAGCTCGTGAGAAAGTGAATTTGTATAAATGACCACCGGAATCTGGCTGTAGCGTCTTTCTTCTCTGATCATCATTAAAAGCGTAGAACCATTTAAACGTTTCATATTGTAATCCAGAATGATCAAAGAAGGTAATTCATCATCATCAGCTCTTTCCAAAAAATCGAATAGCTCTTCGCCTGATTGTAAATACCTGGCCCTGTGCTGTAAGTTCAGACTTGAATAAATTTGACCTATCTGTTGCTGGTCATCTGAATTGTCATTAACAAATATCAGATAAGGTTCACGGGTTTGACCGTATACAGGGGTATCAGGTATCATAAACACATAATTTAACCTCATTCCCCCTCCTTAATAATTAATGCAAAAACAATTCCAAAATCAATAGAAAATATCACAGTTAAGGATATCCGTTTATTTACCTAAGTAAATTTACTTTCATGTTTTTATCTAAAAGATGAG
>JBJMLT010000488.1:0-7236 GCA_045805165.1 Flavisolibacter sp. | reverse complement strand
GAATGGAAGAGATATGAATTGTTTACAAAAGAAAAGTTAAGCTAAGCATCAAAAATGTGTTCCTATTTGTCTTATTAGAATTAATGTCATTAAAATGATTTCTAAAGAATTAGCTGTGGTTATTCACAATGTGTAAAAGCCACACAAAAAAAACTTTAGAATTATTAAAAATGAGTTAATTTAACACCCGTAAAAAAAACAAAACGATTGTTTATGAGAATGAAACAAATCCTCAGACTAACGTCTCTGTTAGTTATTCTCTTTTCTTTATCCCAAACAGTAATGGCACAGAACAAAACCGTAGGAGGTCGTGTTACGGATCCTAACGGTGCTGGAGTTCCTGGAGTTACTGTTACGGTTAGAGGCACAAATAATTCCACGCAAACCTCTTCAGATGGTACTTACAGGATCACTGCTCCTGATAATGCCACACTCATTTTTACTTCTGTTGGCTATAATACCCAGGAATTAAGTGTTTCAGGGAAATCGACTGTAGATGTGAATCTAACGTCCTCCAATACCAACCTGAATGAGGTTGTGGTTATTGGTTATGGAACTGCCAGAAGAAGAGATGTTACAGGTTCTATTGCGTCTGTTCAGGCAAAAGATTTCAATAAGGGCGGTGTTGTAGTTAACCCCGACCAGCTGCTTCAAGGTAAAGTAGCCGGATTACAAATTGTTGAAAGCAGTGGCCAGCCAGGTTCTGCTACGGTTGTTAAGATCAGGGGAAATAACTCTATCCGTTCAGGTAATACTCCATTATATGTTGTAGATGGAATTCCTTTAGACGGAAGATCTCCAAGACCAGGTCTTGCAAATGGAACTGGTTTAGGTACCAGCCCAACAGTTAATCCACTCAACTTTATTAACCCATATGACATAGCCTCAATAGATGTACTGAAAGATGCATCTGCTGCTGCAATCTATGGTTCAAGAGGCGCCAATGGAGTAATTATTGTTACTACCAAAAAAGGCCGTGCAGGATCAGCTCAAATAGATGTTGGAGCAAATGTGGGTATTAGTAATGTAATGAGAAGAATTAAAGTGCTGAATGCTTCTGAATATCGTTCAGCATTGAAATCATATAATGCTCCATTGTCGGATTCCGGAGCTTCGGTTGATCCATTCGGGTCTATTCTTCATAAAAGTGCCCCTACTCAGAATTACACAGTTTCTTTCGGAGGTGGAACTGAAAATGGAAGATACAGAGCTTCTTTCCTATATTCTGATCAGCAGGGTATAATTAGGAAAAGCTATTTGAAAAAGATCGTAGGTAGCATCAATGGACAGAACCTTATGCTGGATAAGAAATTAAGCTTTGATTATAATCTTACTATTGCTAATGTAGGCGAGCAGATCGCACCTATTACCAATGACGCAGGTAGTAATGGAAATATAATTTCCCTGGGATTGATCTGGAATCCAACATTAAGGCTTACTGAGGCTAACGGGTTATTTAACCAGGTGAATCCAAGTGGTCAGATCAATCCACTTGCTTTATCTGAAGCATATAATGATTATGCAAATACCACTACAGCATTAGGATCTGTAGCATTAGGCTACAAGATCACTCCGGATCTTCAATATAAATTATTATATGGTATAAACTATGGAACCGGTCAACGCTGGCAAGAACTTCAAGGTTGGCTGATAGGAAACGGATCTAACGGAGGTCAGGCTGCAAGAGCTGATGCAGAATTGTTTTCTCAAACACTAACACATACATTAAGTTATGTTAAGCAAATTACTCCATCACTTAATCTGAATGCACTGGCAGGATATGAATACTGGTCTACAGCTTATAAAGGTGGTGGTCTTTTTGCAACTCATTGGAGCTTAAACCAGAATCAGGCAACTATTACTCCAAATTATCATTATTACGATAATTTTGGAGATGCCACTCCAGGGAACTCAGCTTTCTATTCTTTTAAAGATCCTTCAGTAGAGCTTCAAAGTTATTTTGCAAGGGCAACCATCAATTTAAGAGATAAATACATTTTGACTGCTACTTTCCGTTCTGATGGATCGAGCAAGTTCGGCGCCAATAACAGGTACGCCTACTTCCCGTCATTTGCAGCAGCCTGGAATATTACCAATGAAGACTTTATGAAGAGAAATACCATTTTCAATTCATTGAAGCTTCGTGTAGGTTATGGTATAACCGGAAACCAGGAATTCAATCCAGTTGATATTGCATTCCAGCCAGGAACTTATAATGGTGGCGCATTTTCTGTAAACCACTTTGGTAATCCAAACTTAAAATGGGAATCAGTAACTTCTGTAGATGCAGGAATTGATTTTGGTATTGTCCATAACAGAGTCTGGGGTTATGTAGATTATTTTAATAAAAGAACAAATGATCCCATTCTTGATTTCGTGATATCTCAGCCAACCGCAGGCGGAGGTACTATTTATAAGAATCTTGACGGTAAAAATGGCAACCCTAAAGCATGGTTAACAAACAAAGGATTTGAGGTTTCTTTAGGCGTAGCAATTATAGAAAAGCAGGATTTCTCCTGGACTATTACCGCAAATGTAATGCATGTTAAAAACCTTCTGGAATCAGATGCCGCCAATTTGAAGAGCGTTCCGTTTATTAAAAATACCGGTGGACTTCATGGACAAGGGTCAAGTGGCGCCTATGCAGAAGTTATTGCCATTGGACAGCCAATAGATGTGTTTTATACACCCGGATTCCTTGGATTTAACAATGGAATAGGACAATATACAGGCGGTTCTATATTCGCAGGCAACCCAAACCCGTCTACAATCGTTGGTTTTAATACAGACCTTACGTATAAGAAATTTGCTTTAAGCATTAATATGCATGGCTCCTTTGGAAATTTGATATTTAATAATACTGCTATGAGCGTATTAAATATCAGTAATATCATTGGAGGAAGAAATATTGCATCGAATTTAATAGGCAATGGAGAAAGTACAGCTAATGCAATTACCCCTTCATCCAGGTATTTAGAAAGTGGTGATTATATGAAATTAGGAAATGCAACAGTATCTTACAGGATCGGGACAATGGGAAGGTATATTAAGAGTGCCAGTGTTTATTTCTCAGGTTACAATCTGTTCGTTATAACAAAATATCACGGATTTGATCCAGAAGTAAACGTTGATAAAACATTGAATGGTGTGCCGTCTCTGGGAATAGATTATATAGGATTTCCAACTGCAAGGAACTTTACTTTAGGAGTTAACTTTTCACTTTAATCAGCCTTTAAATTAAAAATGAATAAATCACGATATATGAGACTGAAACTATTCATACCTGCTTTTGCAACCTTACTTGGTGCGGTGTCCTGCACCAAACTAGAACAAAAGCTTCAGAGCTCGATAGTGTTTGATCCGAATTCAACAACAGGAAGCGTATCAGCAACGGCTCTATTAACAGGTACTTATAATGACCTTAACGGTCTATTAAACAATCAGGACCAGATATTTTCTCTTGAAGAAAATACTTCAGATGAATGCCTGGTACCTACACGAGGTGGTGACTGGGACGATAACGGTGTATGGCGTGTGCTTCATGCTCATACATGGACATCAACCCATGCCCAATTCCAAAGTGTATTCAATGGACTTGGAAAAACAGAAAGTGATGCTTTGACAACACTTGCATTTCTTCAAAACCATCCTGATCCGGTAGCACAAGACGAAGCTTTATTCCTGAAATCTGTAGCACAATATTATTATCTTGATCTATTTGGATTAGTTCCCTATCGCACTGTAGCGCAGTATAATTCAATCGATCCAGCACCAGTTCTTCAACCTGCTGCAGCTATTGATACTTTAACAGCTACATTAAGCGGAATAATAAGCAGAAATGCCTTACCCAATAGTAATGGACCATACAAAGCCACAGTAGATATGGCCCGCTTTCTTTTAATGAAAGTATACCTTAATAAAGGAGCATTCATTAACAGGGAAACACCTACTTTCGATAATGGCGATATGGCCCAGGTAATTGCTTTAGGTAATGCTATTATTAATAGCGGTAAATATTCTCTGAATCCTAAATACTTTAACAACTTTGCTCCAAATGCCGGGGCAACCGGAACTGAAGCCATATGGGCTTGGCCCAATAACGGATCTTCAAATATAAATGGCAGAAGCAATCAAGGTGTAAATGCCCGCTGGATGATGACACTTCATTATAATTCCTGGACCGGAGCTTACGGAAGTGCAGGATGGAATGGATTCAGCACAGTCGCAGACTTCTATAATATGTTTGAAGGTCATGGAGACAATACTCCGGATACTAAGATAGATACCACTCAGGATCAAAGAATTGGTGGCCGCTTCTTCCAAGGTGTAACTGATGTTTCAGGCTTAAGACCAGGCTTACTTGCCGGTCAGCAATTTAACCAAAATGGTGCAGCTGAAGTGGACAGACACGGAAACCCAATGAAGTTCATGCCTGCTGTTAGTCTGGTTGAAACTGATCCAAATACATTGGAGATCACAGGTATCCGGGTTGTAAAATACCCACCTGATTATAATGCTTATACTGGAGGTAATCAAAGAAACCAATTACAGTTATTCCGATATGCTGATGTTATTTTAATGGTTGCAGAAGCTGAATTAAGGAGCGGCGATGCTGTTAATTCATTAGTTCTTGTAAATCAGTTAAGAGCAATTCGGGGAGCTTCACCTATGGCATCACTTACGCTAGTAAATACAGGAAATGTAGATGATCCGAATACTTTGTTAGGCGAAAGAGGCCGTGAATTATATTGGGAGTCCTGGAGAAGGAATGACCTTATTCGCTTTGGAGTATTTTTAAAGCCATGGGCTTTGAAAACTGCAGATGATCCTAAATATCTACTGTTCCCAATCCCTTCAGATCAAATTATTGGTAATCCTAACCTCAGACAAAATCCAGGTTATTGATTTAGTATAATTTTAAAATAGTTTTTTGCGAAAGGTCATTGAAAACAATGACCTTTCGCTTTAAACAGGATGACTGATATTTCATATATTGACCACCCATGAAATTCCTTTTCCACCTACTTCTTATTTCATGTATATTTTTATTTGCTACCTGTTCGCATGAGAAAACTCAGGCTCCTACCCTTTTTACATTAATGGATAGCACTGGCATCAATTTCAATAATGTAGTAATTGATGGCAAACTGGAAAACAGCTTTCTATTCAGGAATTTTTACAATGGCGGAGGTGTCGCCATAGGCGATATAAATAATGATGGATTACCTGATGTGTTCCTTACTTCCAATACAGGAGCCAATAAGCTATACCTGAACAAAGGCAATTTTAAATTTGAAGATATTTCAGATAAGGCGGGAATCATTCGGGATGACAAATGGAACACAGGGGTTGTATTTGCCGATGTAAATGGAGATGGCTGGCTGGACATATATGTTTGTTCTTCCGGTCATATGGGAACAGGTACAAGAAAGAATAAACTTTACATCAATAATCATAATCTCAGTTTTACAGAATCTGCCAGCGCTTATGGCCTTAACATCTCGGCTTACACAACACAGGTTTCCTTTTTTGACTATGATGGTGATGGCGATCTGGATTGCTTTATGATCAACAACTCTCCTATTCCTATTAATCAATTAAATTTTGCCAATCAGAGAGATGTACCGGACAGCGAGTGGAAAGTAGCCAATTTTTTAAGAGGCGGAGGTGACCATTTATATAGAAATGATAACGGACATTTTAAGGAAGTAACAAGAGAAGCCGGTATCCATGGCGGTCTGATAAGCTTTGGATTGGGCGTATCCATTGGTGATATAAATGGAGATGGCTATCCTGATGTATTTGTTTCCAATGATTCTTATGAGAGAGATTATCTATACATCAACCAGAAGAATGGCACATTTAAAGACGAACTGGAAGATTGGTTTCAGCACACAAGCTTCTCCTCTATGGGTGCTGATATTGGTGATATAAATAATGATGGCTACCCTGATATTTTTACAACAGACATGTTGCCAATGAATGATTACCGGTTAAAAACTACAGGTTCATTCGATCATATTGATCTTTTCAGCAGCAAATTTAAAGCAGGGTTTTATTACCAGTATACAAAGAACTGCCTGCAACTGAATAATAAAAATGGAAAGTTTTCCGACATAGCAAGATATGCAGGAGTAACAGCTACCGACTGGAGCTGGGGTGCGCTTTTATTTGATATGGACAATGATGGGTGGAATGACCTTTATGTATGTAATGGCGTGAACAGGGATGTTACGAACCTTGACTTTATGGATTTCTTCGCAGATGAAGTAATTCAAAAAATGGTAATGACCGGGAAAAAAGATGAAGTTGACAAAGTATTAAAAGAAATACCACAAACGGCTATTCCGAATAAAGTTTACAGAAATAATGGAAACTTAAAATTTACTGATATTGGTAAAGATTGGGGACTTGGACAGCCTTCGTTTTCTAATGGAGCTGCGTATGCAGATCTCGACAATGACGGCGACCTCGATCTTATTGTTAGCAATGAAAATGCACCGGCTTTTGTATATAGAAATAATTCCAGACAGATCAATCATAATAATTACCTCTCGGTTTCGTTACAGGGAATCGGTAAAAATCCATTCGCTGTTGGAAGCAGCGTTACTCTTTATGCCGGCGATGAAATATTTACACGGGAAGAATTTCCAAGCAGGGGTTTTCAATCGTCTGTGGATTACAAGCTTCACTTTGGAGTAGGCAATCTGGCAATAATAGATTCCATAAAAATCAGATGGCCGGACCGAACTATTACAACCAAAAAGAATGTAAAGACGAATGAAACGATAATGGTCAGCGAAAATACTTCTACTGCCACTTCAAATCCATCAAATAATTTTATAAGTCCTGTTTACTTTTCAAAAATGCCATCCCATTTTGAAAAGCATATTGAAAATGATTACTATGATTTTTACCAGGAAAAGAATATTCCATGCATGCTTTCAAGGGAAGGACCAAAGGCGGCAGTTGCAGATATAAATGGAGATGGACATGATGATATTTATATAGGAGGAACATCAGGGCATCCGGGGCAAATATATTTACAGACGCGTGATGGCAAATTCATAAAAAAAGAAGAAAAGGCTTTTAATGCATTTATTGATTTTGAAGATGTTGCTGTTCTTTTTTTTGATTATGATCACGATGGTGATATTGACCTTCTGGTATGTCCAGGAGGAAATAATAATTTCCAGGGAAGCCGCCAGCTTCAATTGCGATTGTTTAAAAATGATG
>JBJMLT010000487.1:0-3767 GCA_045805165.1 Flavisolibacter sp. | reverse complement strand
TTTCACAAATTCCAAATTCCTAATTCCAAAATGATAAAATGGAAAATCCTTATTTAGGGGTTAGCATTTTGATGTTAGGGGGATTTGGGTGGTAAGGTTAGGGGTAGGTTTATGGTTGACTGGAGGTTGGCTTATAGTTGGCTTTGAGTTGGCTTTGATATGGCTTTGATATGGCTTTGATATGTTTTAAAGGACGGGAGGAAGGGAAAATGTAAAAGGAAAAATGAAAAAATGGGATCTTGCTTTTTAGTTTCCTGTTTTATTTATTAGGGTTCAAAAATACAGATCAGAATGGTTCTAATAAATAATCAGTAATAAATAATTAATCACCCCTTGGCGCCCTTACCTCCTTTGCCTCTTTGCGTGAAACAAAAAGATACCGAGCTATATGTACTTTTAGGTTTTGAGTTTTAACTTTTGACTTATTATCAAATGACGATTGCCGTTAAATAAGCGATTCATATAACGAAATATATTCCTTTGCAGAATGATCCCAGGAATGATCAATATGCATCATATAAGTCCGCATCCAGTTAAAAAGATCGCGTTTATTATTATAGAGGTCAATAGCCCGGCCAATAGAATATGTTATATCTGCAACATCCGCATTATTGAACCGGATGCCAAATCCCTGCCACTCACCAAAATCCTTAACCGTATCTTTTAGTCCTCCAGTGCTGCGCACCATTGGAACTGTTCCATATCTTAATGCATACATTTGGTTCAACCCGCAGGGTTCTACCCTGCTGGGCATTAATAAAAAATCTGCACCGGCATATATCTGGTGACTAAGTGCTTCATTATATCCTATATATGTATTGATATATCCGGTCAATTGGTTTTGTACATCTAATAACCTATCCTGAATGTGCGATTCACCTGAACCCAGTATTAAAAAATTAGCATTACCATGATGCTGATAAATGGAATTACGAATTGCATCCGGAAGAACATCCGCTGCTTTTTCTCCAACCAGGCGACCGATAAAAGTGATCAAGGGCTTATCAGGATCAAGTCCAAATTGCGCACATAATTCTTTTTTATTTTTTTTCTTTCCTTCACGCACAATATGATCATCATAATTTTTACTGATGAGGCTATCCTTTGAAGGATCCCAAACGTCTGCATCAATTCCATTTAATATGCCAACACTTTTACCTTTTTCATATTCCATAAGGTTTTCAAGTCCATTGGCAGAATAGCGGAGCTCTTGCAAATAGCTAGGACTAACCGTTGTTACTTTCCATGCACAGCGGATGGCACTGGCAAGTGGATTAATCGTATTCTTCCAATCCAGTAAACCCCATTTAAAAGTATCATAAGGAGGAATCATGTAATATTTATCCCATCCCATCCAACCCTGATATTCAGCATTATGAATAGTAAAAACAGATGGAGTATTAGCGAGACTATTAAATTGATAACAGTGCCTGATCATGAAAGGAATAAGTCCGGATTGATGATCATGACAATGTATTACCGAGGGTTTGTGTTGCCACTTGCTTAACCAATCGCAGACAGCTATCTGAAATCCCATAAAGCGGTAAGGATCATCATCATATCCGTAGATCTTTTCACGGTCAAGTAATCCATTTATATCTACCAGGTACAGATCGAAACCGAGCTTATTTGTTCTTTCTTTTATTATGGCATATTTAAAATGGTGATCTCCTATATTCTGACCACCTTCATGCACCAGATCCCATTCATTTTCATAGAGGAATTTAGTTCTGTACATGGGCATAACAACTTTTGTAATATGCCCCAGATCTGCCTGGTATTTAGGAAGTGCACCAACCACATCACCCAACCCACCTGCTTTTGCTACGGGATAACATTCTGCCGATACGTGAATTATTTCCATTTATAAATTTCGACTTGTTTGAAGATAACTTAAAATCTTTTTAAACAATTTAAACAATCCAATTTTTCTATGACTGAAACTTGTTATTTTCAGCTTTTAAACCAAATCATACCGCTATATGAATCAGCAAACAAAATGGTCACAGTTCGCAGTATTAGTTTCAGTATTTTTCTTTTGGGGATTTGTTGCTGCGAGTAATGATATACTGATTCCGGTTTTTAAGGAAAAATTAAATCTTCAGCAATGGCAATCACAAATGATCTCCTTTGCTTTTTATGTTGCATATACTGTAGGTTCCCTTATTTATTTTGGAATAAGCAAGGCAAGCGGGGGTGATATTCTTAACAAGATTGGTTATAAAAATGGTATTGCTTTGGGCCTATGCATTTCGGCCCTGGGAACTTTATTATTTTATCCCGCAGCTCAAACGGCTTCATTTGGTTTAATGATCACTGGCTTATTTGTAGTTGGACTTGGATTTTCACTACAACAAACAGCTGCAAATCCTTTGGCTATTGTTATGGGAGATCCAAGAACAGGTTCTCAAAGATTAAGTTTGGCAGGCGGAGTAAATAATTTCGGTACTACTATAGGTCCAGTACTGGTAAGCCTTGCCATCTTTGGTTCTGTAGCTGCTGTAGGCGGCGCTGCTAAAGTTGCTGATATCAGTTCTGTTAAAACACCTTATTTAATTCTTGGAGGTCTCTTCTTGCTAGTTGCGGTTATATTTAAAATATCTTCTGTTCCCAATAAAATAGACCTGGAGTCAGAGTCTGGAAAAATTGAAAAAGATATAAGTAGAATTGCTACTCCAACAGATATAACAGATGTAATGGCAATGCCGACAAGAAAAAGCGCCCTTAATTATACTCAGCTCGTTTTGGGAATGATCGGCATTTTTGTATATGTAGGCGTGGAAGTTTCTACTGCCAGTAACCTGCCTGCTTTTATGAAAGAACATTTAAAGGGAGCAGATGGAAGTCCATTCCCTACCGAAAATATTGCTCCTTTTGTTTCATTATTCTGGGCCAGCTTAATGATGGGAAGGTGGACAAATTCGGTTGGGGCTTTTGATGTAAGCAGCAAAACAAAATCAATCTTACGGTTTGTGATGCCTTATCTGGCATTCGGAGTTTTTCTGCTAATAAATAAAATCGCCAGGCATGATATAACTCCATTTTATTTATATGCTATTATAATCCTTGCACTTATCATTGGAGATCTTTTAAGCAGAGGAAACCCGGCCCGCCAGCTCCTGATCTTTTCCATCCTGGGGATTACGGCTTTAATTATTGGAATGGTAGCAGATGGAATGGTAAGCGTTTATGCTTTTACCAGCGTAGGACTTTTCTGTTCTACTCTTTGGCCTTGTATATTTACATTGGCAATTGCAGGACTTGGAAAGCATACTAATGAAGGTGCAAGCTTTTTGATCATGATGATCATGGGAGGAGGATTTATAAGCCTTCTTCAGGGATATCTTGGAGGACCCAATCTATTAGGAATACAATTGTCATATATTGTAGGCGTTTGTTGCTTTTTATATTTGGTATTCTATGCAATTCGTGCAAAATCCATTCTTCAGGCTCAGGGGATAGACTATGATAAAAAAGAAGCAATGGGTGGACACTAAAAACTTTCAGTTAAATGATTGATATTTCAAATGAATTTGCTGTTGGTGTCGATATTGGTGGTACCAACACAAAGTATGGAATTGTAAACCACCGGGGTGAGATCATCGAAAAGGGGGAAATAAGGACAGATGCCTACCCAAAAATTGAGGAGTATATAAATGCCCTATATGAAACTCTTGCTCCACTGATAAGCCGACATGCCAAAGATGGCATAATCAAAGGAATAGGGGTTGGTGCTCCCAACGGCAATTATTATACGGGAACTATTG
>JBJMLT010000486.1:0-9538 GCA_045805165.1 Flavisolibacter sp. | reverse complement strand
CAAAGGTCCACGCACATTTAACCGCGGAAATGAATATTGGGTAGGTAATGCAAATACTTACTGGTTGCTAAATACTGATTATGTAAGATTAAAAAATATAGAAATTGGTTACAACATACCTTCCAGAATTTTAAAAAGGGCAAACATTCAAAATTTACGAGTGTATGTTAATGCATATAACCTGCTAACCTTTGCTAGTGAAATGAAGGATTTTGATCCGGAATTGGGAACAGGATCCGGTCAGGGTTATCCGTTGCAGAAAATTATCAATTTCGGAGCTTCTCTAACTTTTTAATCAATGAAAAAACTATTTATGAAAAGAATATATTATATACTTATTGCAGTAGTGATGATTTCAACTATCGCCTGCAAAAAGGATTTTATGAACCTTCAGCCACTGGATAAATATTCAGATGAAGCTGTCTGGAAAGACCCTGCATTGGTTCAAACCTTTGTAAATAATATTTACCTGGGAATTCCCCATGGATTTAGCAATATCATGATGTCTTCTTTGGTAGATGAAACTATGTATAATGCCGACTTTGGAACCAGTAATGTGACTAATAGTCTAATTACTCCCAGTGATCTCAGTATTTTCGAAGAATCCTATTGGACTGGCAACAGGCAAAGACTAATGAACTGGAGCATGGTTTATAAGTTCGTTCGTTCTGCTAATTTATTTTTTGAAAAGATAGAAGGAGTGCCATTTGATAATATAGCCACGAAAAACCGGATGAAGGGAGAAGTGTATTTTTTAAGAGCTTATTTGTATCATGATCTGGTGTCTATGTATGGCGGTGTTCCCATTATAAAAAAGGCTTACGGGTTAAACGACGACTTTAATGTCCCACGAGATTCGTATGATGATTGCATAAAATTCATTGTATCAGATCTGGATTCTGCGGCAACTCTTTTACCATTAAGCTATTCCGGCGCCGATATTGGCAGGGCTACAAAAGGGGCGGCATTAGCTTTAAAGTCAAGAGTATTATTATATGCGGCAAGCGATCTATATAATAGTAACGGATCCTGGGCAGGAGGATATGCAAATAAAGAATTGATAGGTTATACAGGCGGAGACAGAACTGCCCGCTGGCAGGCAGCTAAAGACGCAGCCAAAGCTGTAATTGATCTGGGTATTTATAATTTATACATGCCAAATCCTGGTTCGGCTACGGAAGCATCAAAAAATTATGGTGATATCTTTTTATCAAGGGGTACTTCTGAAGATATTTTTCTTCGTTATTTCACTGTAAAGATCGACGAAAACTGGGATGGGTACAATCCAGGTTTGTATAATAATCCTAACGGATGGCATGGATGGGGAAGCAATACACCTCTAGGTCAGATGATTGATTCATATGAAATGATTGACGGCAGCAAATTCAGCTGGGGTGATCCTATAGAGAAAGCGACACCTTATCAAAACCGTGATCCTCGTTTTTATGCATCAATAAATTATGATGGGGCTAAGTGGAGACCGCGCCCATCCGATGCAGCTGGCAGGGATCCAGTAGGAATTGTTCAAACAGGATATTATGAAAAGCCGGATGGATCTTTGGTGCCTGGTCTCGATACAAGGAATAGTCCACTTGAAGATTGGAATGGAAGCTATACAGGTTATTACATGCGTAAGTTCATTGATCCAAGCATCAATGCACAATATGATAAGCAGGATCTTCCCTGGAGATATATCAGATATACAGAAATTATACTCAATTATGCTGAAGCATGTTTAGGACTTGGACAGGAAGCAGAGGCGAAGACCTATATTAATATGATACGCAAAAGAGCAGGAATGCCTGATATTACAGATGCAGGTCAGGCATTGATCGATCGTTATAGAAATGAGCGAAAAATAGAACTTGCGTTTGAAGATCAAAGATATTTTGATGTGCGTAGATGGATGATAGCACCAGATGCTTACACGGATGCAGAAGGAGTAAGTATAAGATATCAGGCTGATGCGAACGGTAATCCTATTTCAGCGCCAACTTATAGTATTATAGATGTTCAGAGTCGCGCATGGAATCCTCGTTTTTATTTCCTTCCCATAAAACTTGATGAAATGAACAGGAATAATAAATTGATCCAAAACCCCTTGTATTAATATGTCTCTCATAAAACAGGCTGCCAGAAATGGCAGCCTGTTTTTTTATTCAATTAAAAGTCATAATGTATTTAGAACTTTCCTTTTAATAATAAATAAGATATGGTTTTAAAGAAAGCTAAGTTTTTCATATTCTTTTTATTCGTTATTCAATTTGCAAAAGCTCAATCAACTATTTCCGGTGAACAGTTATTTGATATGGATTGGCGGTTTTACCGGGGTGGGGTAGAGAGAGGTGAATTTCCAACTTTCGATGATTCAAAATGGCGAATAGTTGATCTACCTCATGACTGGAGTATTGAAGACCTGCCTGGGACACATTCTCCATTTAATCCGGATGCGGTATCCCAAGTCAGCGGAGGGTTTACTACCGGCGGGACCGGATGGTACAGAAAAAGCTTTGTAGTTCCTTCTGATCAGAAAGGTAAATCAGTTATCATTTATTTCGAAGGGATCTACATGAATGCCGATATATGGTTAAATGGTATACACCTTGGCAACCATCCCTATGGCTATACAAGCTTTTGGTATGATATAACTGAAAAAATAAAATTTGGGGAAAATAATATTATTGCTGTGCAGGTTAAAAATGAAGGGCTAAATAGCCGGTGGTATTCTGGTTCAGGAATTAACAGACATGTTTGGTTAAGATTAGCTAATCCTATACATATTGCGCAATGGGGAAGTTCATTAAATACGTCGAACGTAACTACTGCCTCTGCTTTAGTTTCAATTAAAACAAAAATTGAAAATCATAAGAACAGTGCTGCATCATTAACAATTAAAACAAGTGTAATAGACCAAATTGGTAGAAGCCGTGGTTCGGTTTCTACAGGTTCCAATGTTGAAAAGGAAGCTGAAATTAGTCAGGCAATTACAGTAGATCAACCGGTTTTATGGTCCACAGAAAATCCCTATTTATATAAAGTTCTTACGCAGGTATTCGAAGGTGGAAGTTTAGTTGACGAGTCTATTACCAACCTTGGTATCAGATATCTTTCTATAGACGCACGAAATGGATTTTTGTTAAATGGAAAGCAAGTGAAGCTGAAAGGCGCCTGTTATCATAACGATAATGGCCCCCTGGGTTCAAGGTCATATGATAGAGCTGAAATAAGAAGAGTAGAATTATTAAAAGCAAGTGGATTTAATGCCATTCGATGTTCTCATAATCCACCGGCACCGGCATTCCTGGATGCATGCGATAGTCTGGGAATTCTTGTAATAGATGAAGCTTTTGACATGTGGAAGGAAGGGAAAACACCATATGATTATCACCTTTATTTTGATCAATGGTGGAAAAGCGATATCGAAAGTATGGTGATGCGGGATAAAAATCATCCTTCGATAATAATGTGGAGCATTGGAAATGAAATTCCTAACAGGCATAAAACAGAAGTAGTTGAAGTTGCAAAAATGTTACGAGATCAAATAAAAATGCTTGATCCTTCACGTTCCATCACTTCAGCAGTTAATGATGTGAGGGAAGACAAAGATCCATACTTTTCTTTGCTGGATGTAGCGGGCTATAATTATGCAGTTGATAAATATGAATATGACCATCAGCGTAAACCTGAAAGAGTTATCATGGCAACCGAATCATTCCCACTGGAAGCATTTGAATATTGGATGGGTGTTAAAGATCATCCTTATGTAATTGGTGATTTTGTGTGGACAGGATTTGATTATATAGGTGAGGCAAGCATAGGTTGGAAAGGATATTACCAGGAAAAAAATTTTTATCCATGGAACCTGGCTTACTGCGGAGACATTGATATTTGCGGATGGAAACGACCTCAGTCCTATTATAGAGACGTTTTATGGAAGCCTGGTCAATTAAGCATTTTTGTTAAACCTCCCAAGCCATCTTTTGAATTAAATCCAAATATTGAATCCTGGAGTAAATGGAATTGGGAAGATGTTGTGAATTCCTGGAATTGGCAGGGAGCGAAAGATCCATTAGATGTTGTCATTTATTCTTCATGTGATGAAGTGGAACTTTTTTTAAATGATAAATCACTCGGTAAAAAAGCTACAAACAGAACGTCCAAATATATGGCAACATGGCAAGTTCCTTATCAGGAGGGTGAACTGAAAGCCATTGGATTTGCAAATCATAAAAGATTAACCCAAGCAGTTCTGCAAACAGCAAAAGAACCGCTTCAGATCAGGTTGACCGCAGATAAAAACCAACTAAAATCTAATGGAGAAGATTTAAGCTACATAACAGTTGAGTTAATTGATAATAAGAGCATCAAAAACCCCAATGCGGATAATCTCATTAAATTTTCAATAGAAGGACCAGCTTCTATTGTGGGAGTTGGAAACGCTAATCCTGTAAGTGTAGAAAGTTATCAATTACCAGAGAGAAAAGCATGGCAGGGGCGATGCCTGGTTATAATTAAATCCGGCATGCAGAAGGGTAGGGTTATTTTAAAGGCTGAATCTGAAGGATTAAAAAGCTCTGAAATTGAAATTAATTTGAATTAATATATGCGAGTAGCATTTACAGCATTTCTCTTTTTTATTTTCATAAGTGGTGAAGGACAGAAAACCCGGAACCTATCGTCAGGCAAATCTAACTTACACCGTAAATTCTTGTTTGATGACAAATGGAAATTTATCAGGGATAGTACTATACAAGCCGAAAATGCAAATTATAATGATAAGAGCTGGAAGGTTATTCAACTTCCACATGATTGGAGCATAGAAGATCTCCCACTTCAAATAAAGGATAGCATTAGCGGACCTTTTACAAAAGCAAGTGAAGGCGGTACCGCAACAGGCTTTGTATCTGGTGGTACAGGATGGTATAGAAAATCCTTTAATACTACTGAAGGATTTATTAATAAAATAGTAACTATCATCTTTGACGGAGTGTACATGGATGCGGATGTATGGATAAATGGCCATCATTTAGGAAATCACCCTTATGGGTATACGCCTTTCTCATTTGAACTTACAAAATGGCTAAGTCCCATCAATAAAAAGAATGTTATTGCAGTAAGAGTTAAAAATAAGGGGAAAAATTCCAGATGGTATAGCGGTTCCGGAATTTACAGGCATGTTTGGATCACCTGCACTGATAAGATCCACATTCCAGTTTGGGGAACCTATATTACGACACCAGAAGTAAGCGAAGCAAAAGCAAATGTTCAGATAAGCAACACGGTACAAAATGATGGTACTAATTCTACAGAGTTAACCATTGAATCTTTAATAAAATCGTCGAAAGGGACTATTGTAGGAAGGACCGCATCAAAATTAATTTCTGCAGGGGGATCATCTTCATCTGTAATTCAAACGATTAGTGTTTCCCGACCGGAATTATGGTCGACAGAGGCACCATATTTATATAAGGTTTTAACATTTGTCCGTTCAGGAACAAATAAAATTGATAGTGTTGAAACTACATTTGGCATAAGAAATATTCATTTGGATGCACAGTCTGGCCTTTCAATAAATGGGAGAAAAATATTGTTAAGAGGCGGTTGCATGCATCATGATAATGGAGCATTGGGCTCAGCAACAATAGATCGTGCAGAGGAAAGAAAGATAGAACTGTTGAAAAAAAATGGTTTTAATGCTATAAGGACGAGCCATAATCCACCTTCATCGCAACTATTGGATGCTTGCGATCGCGTCGGTATGCTTGTTATAGATGAAGCATTTGATATGTGGGAAAGACCAAAAAATCCTGATGATTATCATAGGTTCTTCAATGAATGGTGGAAAAAGGATCTCGATAACATGATACTTCGCGATAGAAATCATCCTTCAGTTTTATTCTGGAGCATTGGAAATGAGATCAACGAACGTGCTGATTCTTCAGGATTAATTATTGCTGATAAGCTAATAAATGAAGTTAAGAAATTAGATAAAACACGTCCCGTTACAGAAGCTATCTGCTTTTTTTGGGATCACCCTGGCCGTTTGTGGAATACTACTGCGCCTGCATTTGCATTGTTGGATGTAGGAGGATATAATTATCAATGGAGAGAATATGAACCTGATCATAATAAATATCCGCAAAGGATCATGATGGGAACAGAAAGTGTTCCAATGGAAGCTTTTGAAAATTGGAAAATGGTAGAAAAGCATCCATATGTAATTGGGGATTTTGTATGGACCGCTGTAGATTATATTGGAGAAACTGCAATTGGCCATACACTTCTAAGCAATCAAAAAGACAGCTTTTCACTCGGATGGCCCTGGTATGATTCCTATTGTGGAGATCTGGATCTTACAGGAAATAAAAAGCCTCAGTCTTATTACAGGGATGTTGTATGGAGGCAAAGTCCGATTGAAATGCTCGTGCATGTTCCATTACCGGAAGGGTTAAAAGAGAAAATAAGTTATTGGGGTTGGCCTGATGAAGTTCGAAGCTGGAACTGGGATGGAATGGAAGGCGAAAAAATGCAGGTCAGAGTATTTTCCAGAGCATCTAAAGTCAGGCTGTTGTTAAATGGAGAATTAATAGAAGAAAAAGATAATTTAGATTCAACGATCGCGTCTTCTTTTTTTGTGCCATATGCAAAAGGTGAATTAAAAGCCATTGCCTTTGAAGATGGAAAAGAAACCGGATCCTGTATTATTAAGACCACAGGTCCGGCGAAAAGAATAAAATTAATTGCAGACCGGTCACAAATAATTAATAGTACAAATGATCTATCTTTTATTAATGTAGAAATTACTGACGATCAGGGGAACCTGGTTCCAAATGCAGAATTGCCGGTGCATTTTTCTATTAGCGGTCCTGGTGAAATAGTCGCAACCGGAACAGGCAATCCAAAAGATATGAGCAGCTTTCATAAGCCTTTAAGAAAAACGTTCCGTGGTAATTGTCAGGTAATTATTCGTTCAACTTCTACAGGTAAGATAAAATTGAATGCGGTAGCTAATGGGTTAATATCTTCAGAAATTCTTATTATTGCTAAGAATGAGTAATTTAAATAATGTATATAAAAGAAAGCGATATTGAGGTCATTAACAAAACAAAGGAATGGATTAATAAAGTTGTTATTGGTTGTAATTTTTGTCCTTTTGCTGCAAGAGAAATTAAAAGAGACTCTATCAGTTATCGCGTAATCTACACATCCGATGTGAAGCTGATATTACAAACGCTCGGAGAAGAGCTTTTGCGAATGGATAAAGAACAAAGCATTGAAACTACATTTATTATTTTGCCAGAAAGTTTTGATGATTTTAATGATTATCTGGATTTAATTGACCTATGTCAACTTTTGCTGGAAGAAGAAGGAAAGGAAGGAGTTTATCAAATTGCAAGTTTCCATCAACACTACCAATTTGATGGGACCACTGTAAATGATGCCGCTAACTATACTAATAGATCTATCTATCCAATGATCCATATTTTACGTGAAGCAAGTATATCCTATGCATTGAAAAATTTTCCTGACCCTGAATCAATACCACAAAGGAATATTGAATTTGCAAGAAATAAGGGAATTGAATACATGAAGAAATTAAGGGAAAGCTGCATTTAGTCTTAATTACCATATTAATGATAATTAAATCAATAGATAGTTTTTAAATTGAAGAATAGTGAAGAATTTTCATTTTACAATCATTTCGATAGTATTGTTTATATATACTGCAATAGGGCAGGAATCTAAACCTTACGATTTCCCCATTCGTGGTCTTTGTATTGCTACGCCTGTTTCAGGCAATCTGGATAGTTTTATTGTTTTTATAAGAGAAGAATTAAAGCCAAGAAAGATAAATACTTTAATATTAAGAATTGATTACAGATATCAGTTCAAATCCCATCCTGAGCTAATTGATACGCTCGCATTGTCCGAAGCTGAGGTTAAAAAGATTGTTTTAGAAGCAAAAAAGGATGGAATACAGTTGATTCCGCAAATAAATTTATTAGGACATCAATCATGGGCTAATAAACCAGGAAAATTATTATCGGTTTATAAAGAGTTTGATGAAACACCCTGGCTGCAAATGCCGGCTCTATATAGTTGGCCAAATTCTGATAGTCTTTATTGCAAGAGCTATTGTCCGCTTCACCCTGAATTACACAAAATCATTTTTGACGTAATAGATGAGATATGTGATGTATTTGAAAGTAAAGCTTTTCATGCTGGAATGGATGAAGTTTTTATTCTTGGAGATGATAAATGTCCAAGATGTTCAGGTAAAAGTAAAGCTGATCTATTTGCCGGTGAGGTAAAAACTATTCATGACCATTTGGCACAAAAGGGCAGAAAATTGTGGATATGGGGTGACAGATTAATTGATGGAAGACTAACAGGAGTAGGGATGTGGGAAGGAAGTTTTAATGATACTTATTCAGCCATAGATTATATACCAAAGGATGTTATAATATGCGACTGGCATTATGATAGCGCAGAAAAAACGGCTATTACTTTTGCAAATAAGGGATTTAAAGTAGTTACATGTCCTTGGAGAAAACCAGATGTAGCGCAAACTCAGGTTTCAGATCTATTACAATTGAGAAAAACATCTAAATCAAAGATTAAAAGGAATTATCTGGGAATTATTGAAACTGTTTGGTCACCTGTTTCTTCTTTCTTTAATGGATATTATGGGAAACAGGATCTAACTATTCCCGTAAATTATAGTCAGTCGGATTCTGTTAATACCGCATGGAATACTTTTAAGACAATTTTCATAAAATAAATTTAATGGCATAGTTTTTTAGTAGGTAATTTTTTCGCCTCGTCTTAGATCACTACTTAAAAAATTGTTTATGCAAAAATCAACTTCACGTAAAAAGGTCCTGATTATTGAAGATGAAGGAGATATGTGCTTATTATTAAACATTTTATTAAATGGAAAAGAAATGGACCTTGACCATGTTAATAATCTTGCTTCAGCAGAAGAATATCTTCGAAATGAACATCCTTCAGTAATTATTCTGGATAATAAGTTGCCAGATGGTTACGGAATTGATTTTTTAAATTATCTGAAATTCAATTACCCTGACATTAAAATAGTTATGATTTCCGGCTATGATTCTTCCGCTAAAGATGCAGCTATTGAAAGTGGAGCTGACATCTTTTTGGAGAAGCCTTTTACAAGGGATCAATTATATCAATCAGTGAAAAAGTTATTGAACCTGGCTCCATTAAATAATTGATGGATCCCATCCTGTCCTGTATTCACGATTCAGATATTTATTCGCATCCGGTACGTTTGTAATACTGGTAGTTGCAGCATCATATTTTAAAAGTTTCCCTGTTCTTAAAGCCACTGCATATAAATTTACAGCTTCTGTTAAATGTTCTGCTTCCAAAAAGTTTCCGGGATATTGCTTACCGGATTTACATGCATCAATAAATAATTGCAATGCATTGGATTGCCTATCCTGATAATTTTGCTGATTTGGCTTTTGAGCATTAGAATTATTTATTTCAGAAAGCAATTGAGGATTAT
>JBJMLT010000485.1:0-2210 GCA_045805165.1 Flavisolibacter sp. | reverse complement strand
TTCATAGCCCACTATTTACATTAATATGAAAAGATAGGAAACAAAATTGTTAGAGGGTTCTTAAAGAATTATGGTTAACAGGCCATTGGACCTATATTAAAAAGAGTACTGAAAGCAGAGTTACTTTTTGCCACTTTTTAATTCCTTTAAATAAGCCAGGCTTTGTGGTATCTGCTCTTCCGAGCGGGACGATTCATCTTCTATAAAATAATGTTTAACACCCACTCGCTTTGCTTCTTTCATAATTGCTGCAATGCCCACGTCTCCCTGGCCAAGAACTACATTCGTCTCCTCATCAGCCTTTCCATTCTGGTTTCCTTCAGTTCCTGTTCTTCTGTCTTTAAGATGAATTAATGGAAACCTGTTTGGATATTTCTTAAGCAAGGCAACTGGATCCTGTCCCGGATGTTTTACCCAATAGACATCCATTTCGAAATTAACATAGCGTGGGTCTGTATGCTTGCACAGGTAGTCGAACAAAGTTGCTTTTCCGTAAGGCCTGAATTCATAGCCATGAGGATGGTAGCAGAAACTTAATCCATGCTCTTTAATGATCTTGCCAGCTTTATTAAAAACAGCTATGGCTTTATTAATATCCTCAAAATTGAATTCATCATCTTTATGAGGGATCCAGAAACAAACTATGTAATGGGCTCCATAATATTTTGCTTCTTCAATTGCTGCCTCAGGATTTTTGACCAATTGGTCAAATTCTACACCTACTGAAACCATTTTTAAATGATTTTCCTGAAGCATCTTTTTAAATTTCTCTTTAGGTAGATCATAACTTCCTCCGCCTTCAATTTCTCTTATATTCCAGCTTCTGATCTTTGCTAAAGTTCCAGGAACATCCTTTTTAAATTGATTGCGCATACTGTAAAGCTCAAGTCCTATCTGCTGTGCCGAAAGCCATTGCACGGAAAAACTTACTAAAGCAAGTGTAAAAATCTTTTTAAATGATCTCATTTGAAAATTCATAAGCATGCTTTGATAATGATTGAAAAGCTTAAGTTAATGTATATCCTGAAAATTACTTAAACTTATTACTCCAATTCGTCAATCTTCAAATCAGCCATCAGAAATCAGCGATCAGAAATCAGCGATCAGAGATCAGAGATCATCAAATCAGCGATCATCAAATCAGAGATCAGCCATTCACTAATATATCCACCAGTTCTTTTGGTTTACTGAAAAAAGGCGAGTGGCTGGTAGCTAAGCTGTACACTTTATCACAAGGTGTTTCAGTATACATCTTGCGTTGAATAAATCGAGTTACAGCTCTGTCCTCTGTACATTCTATATATACTTTGGGTACCCGGCCAAAATTCTCATGGGTTAGCTCAAGAGGCGTAATGCCGGATTCCACAGGTTCCTGGCTCAATAATAGCCTGGCAAGCTCGGTTATACCGTCATCGCAATCATGATAAAGACCTTCTTTATATATTTCAGGCTGCAGCGAATGAGATGACGTTTCCGGATGCTGTGTTACATAAGGCTTTAACCATCCTTCTGTGTCCTGAAGGGAATATTCACGCTGTGTTTTACCATTTGGAATAAGATAAGCTGCGAGGTAGACCAGCTTTTCAATATTATCAGGACGGTATTCTGCTGCCTGGGAGATCATAATTCCATTCTTACTGTGCCCGACTAATATTACTTTTTCCGGAAGACTATCTATTAAACTGCAGATCTTTTCAACAGTGTCTTTCATTTTAACTTCCTGAATTGGAGTTTTATCTCTTCCCATACCCGGAAGATCTATTGCTATAGCTTTATGTCCTTCTTTTTCTAAAAGAGGAATAACCCGGTGCCAGTTCCAGGCACTATGCCATGAGCCATGAATTAGTATAAATGTTTTCATCATCATTAGTAATTTGATGATGTAAAATTCAACAGATCTATGAAGTTGAACAACCCGAAAGTTGCTGAAATAGTATAGAATATTGGCAAGAAGAATTTACCACTTTCTGTTCAGTGTATAGCTAAAATCTTCATTTCCTACAAGAGGCCTTCCGGTTTCATCTGTAAACAAAATTATATTATCATCTACATTCATTAGATAGATTAAACCTATTCCTGTTTTATCATTTAATTGATAAACAGAATTATTATTTACAGTATTAATTTTTATCCATTTTCCGGTTATAGTCCCTTCCTTACGAAAAGCTGTACCTGATATTTTATAGGTACCGCTGATCCTGTTGCCTTTA
>JBJMLT010000484.1:0-3883 GCA_045805165.1 Flavisolibacter sp. | reverse complement strand
GCGCTCGACCTTCACCTACACACGCGGAACTGGTTGTAAATATTTCGGGCGCTCTATCAAATTTCTTAATGAGAAGCTTAAATGAAAAGCATATAAAGTAAGCCTTTATAGTTAGTACTGAAATTACAATTCAATTGAAATTTGATTCATAACAGGCGTATAAATGTCAGTGTCTAAGGAAGGGGTTTCAATTGTCATAACTAAACTATAATTTACTGACTTATTATATCTTTCTAATTTTTTCCTGTTTTTCCACCAGCCACCGATTGGGTAAACAGCAATTTTGTTTCTGGTAGCGAGATCAGCGGCGGTACCTTCCCAAATATCTTTATGAATACTTCCCTTATCACGTAACTGGCTGCCAAGTATCCATCGGTCTGAACCTTCGTTTACATATTCTTCATCACGTAATGCCCTGCTTATCCGTCCCTGGAAAGCTGGTTCACTTTCTCTAGGATTAATCATTTTGAACCGTAGGCCATGTGATTTATAGCTGGCAGAAAGTGCATATTGCTTGTTACCTGGATTCGGTTCAATAAAATAGGACAGTGTAATTTTGAACCTAACTATGGTATTAGACAATTCAAGCAATACATCTTCAGGCCAGGGAAGATCAAACAAATGAAATTCATTGGTTTTGACAATAGAGGCGTCTAATTTGAATGGTGTTAATGTCCGTTCAATAATCATGGACAAGGAATTATTGGCACTATACCTTGCTCTTTCCATATTTGGCACGCCATAGCCTACATGTGCTAATAATTTTTCCTTTTCAAAGGAGTTAAGCTGTACAATAGAGCGATTGGTGAGCATTTCAGGCGTCCAGTCAGCAGAATGCACCATTAAAGCTCTGATTGTTTCAGGCTTATAGTTGGGATAAGCGCTGTATAACTCAGCACCAAATTTCGATGCTAACGCTGTTGCTGCACTCGTATCACCAAAAGGAGTTAACAAACTTTGCCCTAATCTGCCTTTTGAAGCACTTAACAATAATAAGGAATCAGGGTTTATTAAGTTCATATCCTGAAGCCCATGATTACCACCTTCCATTACTATATCAGGCTTTTTACACCATTCATGTAGCCAGCCCATTGAAGTGGTATTACAAGGCGACATTGCGCCTCTCCTGGCTAACAGTTCTGAATTTGGAAACGCTTGTAAATCTATTCTATCCTTTAAGGTATAAGCTCCGACAGTCAGGGCGTTATATGATTGTGCAGGATCTTGAATGGTAAAATCATCATTACTAAGAGGGTAATTTAATCTTTCTGCAAATGGTAAATTACCAGAAGAAACCATTATCAATAGTTTATCATTGGGTTCATCCTGTGAACCAAACAAGGTCTGATCTATAGCAGCAGACCATGACGTGGGTCTTCCCCTATGAATTGTAGCCTCAGAAGTAACAGCCATACATGCAATTCTTTTGAAGTCAGGATTCATTACTTCACCTCTTGCTATGGCTTCTTGTGTAACCGAACCATACAAATCAGGGTCATGTGGCGCATTGGGATTAATGAATTTAATGCTTTCAAGGTGATGGAAAATTTGGATTCTTCGCGTTGTTCCCAATATGTCGGTTAAATCACCATATAAGGATAAAGAGGCCATTGGTGTACCATGCCCATACATACTACTACTTGTGTCGGCCGTAGTCCAAGCCGGATTTACTGTTCCTAAATGCCGTGCCGGAATAAGATTTTCTAAGAGAGGGTGTGTTCTATTTACCCCTGTATCAAGCAAACATACAGAAACGCTATTTTGAGCAGAAAGATTATCAGTCCGGGCAACCAAATTATTAACCCATTCTGCTTGTTCCCTAGTTGTTAAGTCAGTAGTAAAGAAGTCAGCTAAATCTCTAGGCTTCCTGATTTCAGCAAGCTTATTTGAATATAGTATAGTTCCTAACTCTAAAGCAGTGGCTTTCATTAAACATATCCAATGTTCAGGGAACTGTAACAACCCATCTCCAATCTGCACTCCTGCTTCTCGTAAGGTTTGAGAAAAATCGCCTAATGGATTTTCTGGATTATCATGGCTATCACGGCTTAACCAAACTTCCCACCATACTTCTTCATTCTGGCCTGGGAATGGTAATTCTGGTTCCTGCCAAAAGCTAAACAAGGTAGCTGCTCTAATTTCTTCAATATTAGCTATTAAAGTATTATTTTTGGGATTCCCCCGCTTGGTATCCCCATTTAAATATTGCTCTACTTTATTTAAAAACTGAGTAACAGCCTGACGATTCAAACAGACAGTGGCTTCATAAAAATCATGTTGTGTGCCATCTGCGTCATTGGCAGGAATTTTTTTGTAGGAGGCAAGCCTGAAACTTCCTTTATCGAACTTATCAATATCCAGAAGAACGTCAATTGGGGATTTAAAAACAACGTAAACAGAGTCAGTGTCGTCATACTCGTCGTGGAAATCTTCTACGGCTTTATTAAATTGTCTCCTTATACCTGTACCATGCCGTTGTCTATTACCTATAGGACGTGCAGAAATTGAGTTCCCTCTATTGGGACTTGTATATGGCAGAGCTTGCGTTCTACCATTAATTATAATGTGATCGCGTTGAAATTGGGGCATTTAGCAATCTAATTAGTAGGGGTTCTTACGTTGATATGCGTACGTTATTAAACGATCTTCAGACACTTCATCTGAACCATATACTAAGTAATCTTTAATAATGTCTTCGCAAATCTTGTGAACTTCAGCATAGCTTAATCCAACAGATTCTTTTGATATTCTATGAAGATCAAATTTTTTTGCCAGATTAAATTCACTTAATTCCTTTTTATACAGCTGATATATCTTTTCCTTATCGGGTAACGGGAATTGTATTATATCATCAAACCTTCTAAAAAGAGCTTTATCTAAGGATTCTGGAAAATTAGTTGCAGCAATAATAAGGCTATTGGAATCGTCTTTTTCTATTTGGAGCAAAAATGTATTTAATACGCGCTTGATTTCCCCTACATCGTTTCCCTGAGAACGGGTTGTTCCTATACTATCAAATTCATCAAACAAATAAATTGCACGAAATTGACGCATTGAATCAAATATCAAGCGAAGCTTTGATATTGATTCTCCCATATAACGGCTGATTAGACCGTCAAGTCTTATTATAAATAATGGAATTGCTAACTCACTAGCCAGTACACGTGCAGACATTGTTTTGCCGCAACCAGGAGGGCCAATAAACAACAAATTTTTTCTAGGGAATAAATTATTTTGTCGAAGAATCTCTATTTTTTTCTGCTCATCTAATACTCGCTTTAAAGCTTTCTCAAGTTCAGGAATAAGTACCATTCCCTTTAATTTCTCGTTAGGATGTACTAATTCCAAAAGATCATTAAGCTCTTTTTGGGTAGGGCTGACAGGGAATGACTTAATCACCCCTAATGTCGCCTGTTTACCCAATTTTGCTTTATCTATTAATTTTTTAAGTTCCTCAGCAAGTGCAGTGTGGCCACTTCTAGCTTCAGATGCAGCAATTTGCATAGCAGTTGCGTAAAAACGCGCATCATCACCATCCCCAAAAGATTTAATTAAGCTTTTTATTTGATCTGCAGCTGCCATTTATAATTTTAAACGGTACAAAGATAAGGTTTTAAAAGTGTTTGTTTTTAGTATAAGTGACTAACTGTCAACATTCTCCATCCGTAAGGGGCGGCAATAACGTTTCTTTTTATTTATCTAATACTATTTGTAAAAAATACTATAGATTTTCAATAACACAAAATATTGAATACACAATCATCAAAACAAGCTATGTATGATTGTTAATTTGATTTCTACCGCCGGAAAGCAAACCTGCATCCTGTAACTTTCTTCCTAATGGATCATTATGTTCATATATGAATAGGTTTGTTTAGGGTTT
>JBJMLT010000483.1:0-9407 GCA_045805165.1 Flavisolibacter sp. | reverse complement strand
TCGGAACATCAATTTATTAAAACATGGCAGCCAGCAGTAAATTCACTTAAAGCAGATGAATTTATTAATTGCGAGCTGAGTGATACCAAGTGGCTTGCTTTTCGAAATAAATCATCTGCACGTCTTACTAATATTGATCTGAATAATAAGAATGAGATCATTTTCCGGTATGTTGGATATGTTCCCGGAAATCTTATTTCCATTTACCTCGACAAGCCTGGTGGTACGCTCATAAAAAAGTTTACACTGGGTAAAACGAAAGATTGGATGATAGATAAAATAGATTTACCGCTTCAATCCGGCACACACAATTTATACTTTACCTATACAAACAACAATCTTAAAAAGCCAACGGATAATGGAATGATGTTCGACTGGTTTTATTTCACAGATCAGTTTCCTGGTAAAGGAAAGGCAGATTATGACAGTATTCAGAAAAAATGGTGGCACTTGATAACTGTTGATGTTCCGACAACACCGGTCATGATGGATAATCCGAATTTCCTTCATAGGACTACTCATGTTTTTGAGCGTGGCAACTGGCTGGTTAAGGGAAATCGGGTAGATGCAGATGTTCCTCATTCACTAAATCCATTTCCCGCGGGAATGGCACATAATAGGTTAGGTCTGGCTAAATGGATTACTGACAAAAAAAACCCTCTTACAGCGCGCACAATGGTTAATAGAGTGTGGGAGCAGATATTTGGAATTGGATTAGTAGAAACATTGGATGATTTGGGTACGCAGGGTGCAGAACCTTCAAATAGAGATCTGCTTGATTATCTTTCTTATCAATTCATGTATGAATATAATTGGAGTGTAAAAAAGTTAGTGAAAGAGTTAGTAATGTCCGCAGCATATAGGCAGAATTCGAAAGTTGATAAGGATAAGTTAGATAAAGATCCGGATAACAGATATTGCAGTCGGGGTCCCCGCATTCGTCTTTCAGCAGAAGAAATAAGGGATCAGGCAATGGCCGTCAGTGGATTATTAAATGAAAAAATGTTTGGCCCAAGTGTAATGCCATGGCAGCCGGAAGGCATTTGGATGTCACCATGGAATGGCGATTACTGGAAAGAAGGTGAAGGTGGTGAGCAATACAGGCGTGCATTATATACTTTTTGGAAACGCACTGCCCCTTATCCTTCAATGATCACTTTCGATGGCGTCGGTCGTGAAGTTTGCACAGCACGCCGTATTCGTACAAATACTCCTTTGCAGGCATTGGTAACTTTGAACGATTCTGTTTATTTGGTAGCGTCGCGCAGTCTGGCCTATAAAATGGAATCAATGGCAAAGCCGGATGATATAAGATCTATGATTTCTAAAGGATATGAATCTATTTTGTTCCATTCAATTTCTTCGGGACGTTTAAATGCCCTGGAAGAACTTTATAATAATGCCTATGAGAAGCTGAAAAATGATCCTGAAGCCACTTGCAATGTTGTTAGTGTAAATAATAAGCATAACAATCCTCATACAGCCGCATTGGTAATTGTTGCCAGTGCATTATTGAACCTGGATGAGGTAATAACAAAGAATTAGTTCATGACCCGGAAAGAACTTCATAACCAAAGGTTGAAAAAAGAAGCGGAAGAAGCCGTTATTCGTATGTATTCCAGAAGGCATTTCTTAAAGGAAAGTGCATTTGGATTTGGTGCTTTGGCACTGGGATCTATTTTACAATCGTGTGGAATGAGTTCAGTCTCTTCTTCTATTGCATTTGATCCTGCACATCCTTTGGCTCCTAAGCTTCCTATGTTTCCAGGTAAAGCAAAGAGTGTTATTTATCTTCATATGGCAGGAGCGCCTTCTCAACTCGAGCTTTTTGATTACAAACCAGATCTGATGAAATTGGACGGGCAGGATTGTCCGCCTTCTCTTCTTGAAGGAAAGCGTTTTGCTTTTATAAGGGGAGTTCCAAAAATGCTCGGTCCACAAGCAAAATTTGCTCAATACGGTCAAAGTGGTGCATGGGTTAGTGAACATCTTCCGCATTTTTCTACTATTGTTGATGAAGTAAGCTTTTTGAAAGCAGTAACTACAGATCAATTCAATCACGCACCTGCACAATTGTTGGTACATACAGGGGGTGCAAGATTGGGAAGACCCAGCATGGGTTCCTGGGTTACATATGGTTTGGGAACAGAGAATCAGGACCTGCCCGGATTTGTGGTATTAACATCTGGTGGTAAATTTCCGGATGCGGGTAAAAGTGTATGGGGCAGCGGATTTCTTCCTTCAGTATACCAGGGAGTGCAATGCAGATCGGAAGGCGATCCTGTTTTGTTTTTAAAAGATCCTGATGGCATGGATAGGGATATGAGGAAAGCTTCTATTGACGCGATTAATAAAGTAAACCAGGAAGAATACAAAGAATATAAAGACCCGGAAATACTTTCGCGCATTTCTCAATATGAAATGGCGTATAAAATGCAGATATCTGTTCCGGGTGTAATGAATATTAATAATGAACCGAAATATATACACGAAATGTATGGCACTGAGCCAGGCAAAACTTCTCTCGCTAATAATATACTTTTAGCAAGAAAGCTTGTGGAAAAAGGTGTTCGTTTTGTTCAGATTTTTGATTGGGGATGGGATAGCCATGGTACCGATGCCAACCTTGCTATTGATATCGGCTTTGTTAACAAGTGCAGGCAGGTAGACCGTGCTATGACAGCATTGATATTGGATCTTAAGCAGCGAGGTATGCTGGAAGATACATTAGTTGTTTGGGGAGGAGAATTTGGAAGAACGCCAATGATGGAAAACCGTGAAGGAAAACAAAATCCATTTAAGGGTCGCGATCACCATACGGATGCATTTACAATCTGGATGGCAGGAGGTGGAATACGTAAAGGACATTCATATGGTGAAACAGACCAGATTGGATATAGTACTATTAGTGGAAAGGTGACACCTTTTGATATTCAGGCCACAATATTGAATCAGCTGGGTTTCGATCATGAGAAATTTACCTACCAGTTTCAGGGAAGGCCATTCCGGTTGACCGATGTATCCGGAAAAGTGATTGATGAGATCTTAGCATAATTTCAGGAGCAACCAAAACAAATATGCCGAACCGGAGAAAATTTATTAAAGCATCTGTATCAGCGGGAACTGCATTGCTGCTATCTTCATTGGATACATTCGCAACACACAAGCCATTTAATTCTATGCCAAAGGATTTTGATTTAAAGATACTTGCCACCAATTGGGGGTTTAGTGGATCGCTTGATGAATATTGTGCTAAAGTAAAAAAAGAAGGATATGATGGAATTGAGATATGGTGGCCTATGGAAGCAAAGGACCAGGACGAATTATTTTCTGCGCTGAAAAAATATGGATTGGAAGTGGGATTTTTAACCGGTGGCCAGCAATCTGAGTATACAACACATTTTGACTTTTTTAAGAAGATGATAGATGGTGCCGCACTAAATAAAGTTCAAAGGCCCTTATATATAAATTGCCACTCAGGTCGCGATTATTTTTCTCACGAACAGAACCAAGCCTTTATAGATCATACAACACAATTATCAAAGCAAACTGGGATTTTGATCTGTCATGAAACACATAGGTCGCGTATGTTATTTGCAGCGCCTGTTGCTCGCCAGTATATTGAAAGAAATCCCGAGCTCCGCATAACATTTGATGTTTCTCATTGGTGTAATGTAAGTGAATCGTTATTACAGGATCAAAAAGAAACCATTGATATGACGTTGGAAAGGGTAGGACATATACACGCAAGAATAGGACATCCGGAAGGGCCGCAGGTAAACGATCCCCGAGCGCCTGAATGGGATGCTGCCGTGAAAGCACATTTTTCATGGTGGGATAAGGTAGTAGAGCGGAAAAGAAATAATAAAGAAAGGCTAACAATTCTTACGGAATTCGGTCCGCCGGATTATATGCCAGTTACTCCTTATACCAGGCAGCCGCTTGCAGACCAATGGGCCATTAACGTTTATATGATGCAAACATTGAGGAAACGTTATCTTTCCTGACCCTAAATAAACATTCGTGCTGATATCTGTTTCTGAATTTATTGGCCACTTCCATCCCGTAATGGTACATCTTCCTATTGGCATTTTGTTGATTGGATTGCTCCTTCAGGTTTTATCCTCAAAAGAAAAATACAGGATATCCCCGGAAGTAATAAAGATCGTTTTACTAACGGGTATGCTCACTGCTATTATTTCATGTATCACAGGTTATATGCTTTCTTTAAGTGGTGACTATGCTGGTGATCTTGTAGCCTGGCATATGTGGATGGGCATTTTTGTTGCTCTTGCTTCTATGCTATTGTGCGTTAAGGTTATTCGCCAGCAATTTGATTATACACATAAGTTGGCGTCATTTTCCTTATTTGCGCTTATATTAATAACAGGACATTTAGGAGGGTCATTAACACATGGATCAGATTACCTTACTGCCGGCTGGAATAATCATTCAGATTCAGTTATTGTGAAGCAAAAAAATATTCCGGATATTCAACAGGCTTCAGCATACACAGATGTAATTCAGCCTATATTTCAAACCAAATGCTACAACTGTCATGGCCCGCGAAGACAGAAGGGCGGATTAAGAATGGATGATCCTGCAGCATTAATGAAAGGTGGAAAAGATGGTGAAGTAATTAAGCCAGGTAATGCGGATAATAGTGAACTGATGAAAAGATTGCTGTTACCCGCTATGACAGATCATCATATGCCCCCGAAAGAAAAGCCGCAGCTTACAGATAGACAAATAGCTCTTATTCATTGGTGGATCGACCAGAATGCAGATTTTATTCGTAAGGTTAAAGACTTACCACAAAACGATAACATTAGGCAGGCATTGCTTACGTTGCAGTCTAATCATCTCGAGCATAAAGCCCCTTCAAGTATTCCTGTTACTGCAGTAAATAGAGCAGATGAGAAAGCTTTAATGGCATTAAAAAATATAGGTGCTGTTGTAATTCCTGTTGCTCAGGGAAGTAATTATTTATCAGCCAATTTTGTAACGGCTTATACTCTTACTGATAAAGATGTTTCGCTGTTACTGCCTGTTAAAAAACAATTGGTGTGGTTAAAATTAAATGACACCAGGATCACCGATAGATCATTATCTATTATATCTCAATGCCGTTCATTAACTGAATTGAATCTAAGTAATACCAATATTACAGATCAGGGAATTAAGCAGCTGGCAAGTTTAGATAGTCTTCAATTATTAAATATATCTGGTACAAAAGTTACATCTGCTTCTCTTCTGCAATTAAAAAACCTAAAAAAGCTTCACTCCATCTATCTGTATAAATCATCTGTAAAGCCTTCAGAGATCTCTACACTCCAAAAAGCATTTCCCCATGTAACCATCGACACCGGTAACTATTCCGTCCCATTTTTACCCACCGATACCATCATCCTCAAACCCCCAAAGACAGTTAAATAAGTTAATAAGTTTGAATTCAGTTAACTCAACTTCCGGTAGATAAATCAAATAAAAAAATAAACACTGACGCACCTAAAGAAATCGTAATTCGTAAATTGTAAATCGTAAATCTGTACTCCGCAATCTAAAGTCCCCCATTAACATCCGGTTCCTGTTGGCTCAGGCAATGCCAGCTCCCTAATCCCCATATTACTTCTGTAGAATCTATTCCAATTACTTTTCTTTCCTTAAAACATTCCTGGATAATTTGTAAAGCAATATCATCTTTTTTACTTTGGAAAGTAGGAACAATAACTGCGGCATTCGCAATATAGAAATTAGCATAAGAGGCAGGCAGGCGTTGACCGTCATATTCAACAAGATCTGGCATTGGTAATTCCACAATGTTCAATGGTTTTCCATTCAGCAGCTTCATTTTTTTTAGATCTTTTAAATTCTTTTGCAGAAGCTCGTAGTTTTCATCTGATCTATCATTTTCTACCACTGCTATTACAGTATCCTCATTAACAAAGCGGACAGTATCATCAATATGTCCATCAGTATCGTCGCCAACAATTCCTTCATCTACCCATAAGATCTGGTCCACTCCGTAGTAATTCATTAAGTAATTTTCTAACTGTTCCTTATTCAGATGAGGGTTTCTATTTTCATTCAACAGGCATGCAGTGGAAGTCATTACTGTTCCTTTGCCATTGAATTCAACAGATCCGCCTTCCATTATTATTCCAGGATAGTAAACGGGTATATTGTAAAATTTGGAAACGCAGGTTGGAATGACATCATCTAGATCATGCGGTGGATATTTTCCACCCCATGCGTTATAATTCCAGTCAACAATTACTTTTTTTTGTGTTGCTTTTGGATTAACAAGGAAGGCTGGACCATGATCCCGGCACCAGGCATCATTAGTTGGATGAATGCAAAATGTGATTTGTTTCATATCAACTCCGGCTTCATTAAGACATTTTATTGCAAATGCCTTCATTGTTTCATCGTTTACATTGATATATACTTTTTCACCTTTGGCAACTTCTTTAATGAACTGACTATAATATGGATATATGGTATGAATTTTACCCGGCCATGATGCTTCTTTATGCGGCCAGCTTAACCAGGTTGCTTCATGCCTTTCAAACTCCGCCGGAAAATAATATCCCAATTCTTTTGGTGTCTTCATATAATTCTAAAAATTTAAAATTAAAAATGTATAATGTAAAATGACGCCGCCTTAATTTGAGGACCCTTTTTTCATTTTTCATTTTACATTTTGCATTTATTGGCACATTATCACACTGCCTCATCGTCAATAAATCTTCTCAACACTCCCTCATAACTATCAATCCTCCTATCCCTCAAAAATGGCCAGTGTGTTCTATAACGGTCGGTCTTGTCAAGGTCAAGCTCCAGTACTTTCACTTCTTCTTTGTCATGTGATCCCTGGTATAAAACAGTGCCGAAGGGATTACTGATAAAGGAGCCGCCCCAGAATTTCATGGCCCCTTGCTGCTCAAATCCTACACGGTTTACGCTTACAACATGAACGCCATTTGCAACAGCATGGCTTTTTTGGATGGTTTGCCAGGCATTGTATTGTTCTGTATTTGTTTCTTCGTCTTGTGACGTGCTCCAGCCGATGGCTGTGGGATAAAATAAAATTTCCGCACCCATTAGAGAGGTGATGCGTGCGGCTTCAGGATACCATTGATCCCAGCATATAAGCACACCAATAGTGGCAAAGCGTGTTTTGAATATTTTGTATCCCAGGTCGCCCGGAGTAAAGTAAAATTTTTCATAATAGGCTGGATCATCTGGAATATGCATTTTACGATACTTGCCTAAGTAAGTTCCGTCAGCGTCCAAAACTGCTGTTGTATTGTGATAGATTCCCTGGGCCCTTTTTTCAAATAGGGAAGCGATAATAACTACTCCCAGTTCTTTGGCTATCTGTGCTAAAGCTTCAGAAGACGGACCCGGTACTGGTTCAGCTAATTTAAAATGATCATAGTTTTCTGTATCACAGAAATAAAGGGAAGTAAATAATTCCTGAAGACAAATGATTTGAGCTCCCTGCGAAGCCGCTTCTCTTATTTTTGCAACAGCCTTGTCAAGATTTTTCTGCTTGTCATCCGTACAACTCATTTGTACCAGACCAACTTGTACTTTACCCATGAAGGCAAAGTAAAGTCAAAACTTAAAACCAAAAAGTAAAAATCGTGAATCTTCAAATGCGCTATCATTCGCTGAGACCTTTAAAATTAAAATTATCCACGAGGCAATTTCGTGAATCGTGAAGTTTTGACATTCCTTGTAAACTTGTTAACTTGTCAACTTTTTGGTCCTTCACAAACCAGTAAAACAGACTGCATTAAAGTTTTGCAGCTAGCAGCTAATAGCTAGTAGCTTCTCTCCCAATTCCAAATTCCCCTAGACTCCCGATTAAAAGCGTTCACATTCCCGATTAAAAGCGTTCATTATTTAACTATCACCTATTACACAGTCATTAATCCTCCAACTATAACCCTTCTGTTATCTATTTCACACCTATCCTTTAACATTAAAATGTTAAAGATCTCTCTCTACATTCGGGGATCTAAAGAACCTCAAACCTCAAACCTCAAACTTCAAACCCCCCAATATTCTTAAAAAATCTATAAAAGTGGTAGACTAATAAACTTTTCTATTATATTTGTGTAAGTTCTTTATTACTTATTCAGAAAGGCAGAGGGAAATGGCCCTGTGAAGCCTTGACAACCTACTTGTGCAGGTTATTTATAATCTTAAACAGGCAAGGTGCCAACTCCATCACGTGGGATATAACGTGACAAATAAGTCAGACAAAGCTTATATACAATTAAAAATATCAAAAGCTCTTCTGACACACAGGAGAGCTTTTTTATTGTCCTGCGAATAAGTGATCAGGAATTTGCTTGCACAGCCCGATTGGCGCTGTAATTACTAACGATTTTTATTGCTATTGATTGTTAATTGATTTTAATATATGGGAAAATCGATCACAGATACTTTTGCAGTACTTCAACAGGAGCTTTCAGGAACAAGTATTCCTGATACCTTACACGCTCTTGCAAAAGCGTTTCCCGGTGCAGTTACTTTTTCTACAAGCTTTAGCTATGAAGATCAGGTTGTAACAGATCTTATCGCTAAAACCGGTCAGGATATTTCATTATTTACATTGGATACCGGCCGCCTTTTTCCTGAAACTTATAGTACATGGAGCCGTACTGTAGATCAATATGGCTTAAAAATAAAAGCATTTTATCCTCAGGCCTCTTTGCTTGAACCCTTTATAGAAGAAAACGGACCGAATGCTTTTTACGCCTCCGTTGAGAACAGGAAGCAATGTTGTAATATAAGAAAAGTGGAACCTTTAAAAAGAGCTCTTCAGAATAACAGTGTCTGGATCACCGGTTTGAGAGCAGAACATTCTCCCGCCCGTAAAGATTTGACAGTTTTCGAATGGGATGAAACTAATCAGGTTATTAAATACAATCCTCTTTTACATTGGACAACAGAGGAAGTTATTTCATATATAAAAAAGTATGCAGTGCCTTTTAATGTGCTGCATGAAAAAGGATTTGTAAGCATCGGCTGCGCTCCATGTACCCGTGCCATTAAGCCAGGCGAAGATTTTAGAGCCGGAAGATGGTGGTGGGAAGACAGTTCAAAGAAAGAATGTGGACTTCACGTTCATGAAGCAGTCAGTAAATAAAAATGTGTTTTTGAAATAGATAAAGTATGAGTCGTTACCAGTTAGATTATTTAGACCAGTTAGAAGCAGAATCGATCCATATATTCCGTGAAGTGGCAGGACAGTTTGAAAGGCCGGCTTTATTATTTAGCGGAGGTAAGGATTCAATTACCCTTGTACACCTTGCATTAAAAGCATTCAGGCCTGGTAAATTCCCTTTTCCATTAGTTCATATTGACACGGGACATAATTTTCCTGAAGCATT
>JBJMLT010000482.1:0-4200 GCA_045805165.1 Flavisolibacter sp. | reverse complement strand
CTGTGAGCCTATATTGCCATATCCAACTATTCCCAGAGTTTTACCTCTTAGCTCGTAGCTTCCGCTGGCTTCTTTTTTCCACAAGCCTTTATGAGCAGCAACGCTTTTGTCAGGAATTCTTCGGATAAGCATAATGGCTGCACCAATAACCAGCTCGGCCACAGATCTTGTATTTGAATAAGGTGCGTTGAAAACCACAATGCCCTGTTCAGTTGCTGATTTAAGGTTAACCTGGTTCACTCCAATACAGAAACATCCTATCGCCTGTAGCCTGGTTGCTGCTTTCAGCACGTTAGATGTAACCTGGGTTTTACTTCGAATTCCTAAAAGGTGGGCATTTTTGACTATGTTGATCAATTCTTCTTCCGGTAACGCTTTTGTAAGTTTTTGCACCTGAGTATATCCCTGATCAAGGAAATTTTTTACTGCCTTGTCACTTATGTTTTCCAGTAATACTATTTTGATCTTCTCTTTCGGGTAGCTGGTTTTAGACGCCTCCATACTGCAAAGATGCAGAAATAATGAATGTATTAAGATTGCACAATTTTTGAATTGGATTTGTTTTTGTTACGAATTATAAAATAAATTTACCCGATAATCCAACACCAAAAAAAATTCAACTTTTGAAAAACATTGTTATTGCAGGGCTTTTGCTATCTGTACTATGGAATTGTCAGTCAACTACTAAACCGGCAGAAATTGCCAGGAATAGTGATACCGCACAGGTTGCGGATCCTCAACCTCTTCCAACGTTAAGTGAGAAAGAAATTAGACGTTATCATGATGAAGTACAAAATGTTCTTGAACATACTCTGTTTCGTTCCCGGTTTAATGGAGGTGTGCTTGTTGCCAAGAACGGTACTATAGTTTATGAGAAATACATGGGATTTAAAGATCTGAAGAAAAAAGATTCTCTAACAGCCAATACACCATTACAAATTGCATCAACGAGTAAAACCTTAACTGCCGCTGCAATCCTTAAATTGATCGGCGAGAAAAAACTAAGTCTTTACGATTCTGTAACTAAATTCTTTCCCCAATTCCCATATCCGGGAGTTACTATAAAATTATTACTTACTCATAGAAGCGGATTGCCGAATTACCTCTATTATATGGAAAAGAGCCCATGGGATAGACACAAGCTGGCTTCTAATGAAGATGTGCTGAAAACACTGATCGAGTGGCATCCGGTAGGTACATCTCGTCCTAATACTCATTTTCATTACTGCAATACCAATTATGTTCTGCTGGCATTGATCATAGAAAAGATAACAGGCCAACCTTATCCTGTTTATATGAAGAATAATATATTTAGTACCCTTGGGATGACCCATACATTTGTTCATTCGCCACTTTCACCCGGACCAGATGATTCTTCTGAAGTGGCTATGTCATATCAGGGAAATGGAGCTAAATGGCCTCCTGACTTTTCTGACGGACCCTATGGAGATAAAAATATCTATTCTACTCCTCGCGATCTGCTTAAATGGGATATCGGGTTATATGAACAAAAAATATTGAATCAGCAAATGCAGGATTCCGCGTTTACTCCTTACAGCAATGAAAAGCCAGGAAAAAGAAATTATGGATTTGGATGGCGAATGATTGCTCTTCCCAATGGTAAAAAGATCATTTATCACAATGGACACTGGCATGGATTCAACTCTGTCTTTGTACGCTTAATAGATGAAAAGGCTACTATTATTATTTTATCCAGCCGAATGAACAGGAATGTATACGCTACAGGGAAAAAACTTTATAACTTGTTCGGTAATTATGATGGAAGACATGAGGAAAACGGACCAGAATAAGTTATAGAATGTGGTAATATTAAATGCACAGCAAATAAGGGAATGGGACCAATACACCATTCAACATGAACCCATATGTTCTTTAGACCTAATGGAGAGAGCAGCATCCAAATGCTGTGAGTGGATACAAAAGCAGGACTGGAAAGAAAGATCGATCTCTATTTTTTGTGGTAAGGGAAATAATGGTGGAGATGGATTAGCCATTGCCCGCATTCTTTATTATGCAGGATACAGAGTTCAGGTTTTTATTCTGGAATTTGGTAAAAAAGGAACGGAAGACTTTCAAGCCAATCTTCAGGCTTTACATAAATTGCCTATTGCAATCAACTTTATTCAGGAGAAAGAAAACTTTCCAGACCTATCCAGTAATGAAATTATCATTGAAGCCTTGTATGGTTCGGGACTGAACAAGCCACTGGAAGGACTTTCAGCGGAATTAGTACAATATATCAATGATCTTAAGGCTACCGTTACAGCGATAGATATACCTGCGGGCCTTTTTATAGACAGGTCGTCATTAGGAAATACGATAATCAAGGCCAATTATACTCTGACCTTTCAATGTTACAAACTGGCGTTGCTGCTTCAGGAAAATGCTTCGTTTATTGGATATGTCATAGTATTGGATATAGGATTGGATAAACAATTTCTTAATGAAAATACTTTTTCTATTGAGTTATTGGATCATTCAACTGTTAAAAGAAAATTCCATAAAAGAGAAAGATTTGCACACAAGGGATTTTTCGGACATGCCTTACTGATAGGAGGCAGTTTTGGAAAAATAGGAGCGGCTGTTTTAATGACAAAAGCCTGCTTACATTCCGGTGCAGGATTGGTTACGATACACGTACCTGCTTGCGGATATGCAATTTTGCAAACTGCTGTGCCCGAGGCAATGGTTATCGCAGATAAGAATGAATACAATGTAGCGGAGTTACCTGATGACCAGGATAAATATTCAGTTATTGGAATTGGTCCTGGAATAGGAAGATCGGAAGAGACTCAACACCTTGTTTCTTATCTTATCAAAAGATATAAAAAGTCTTTAGTTATAGATGCAGATGGATTGAATTGCATTTCAGTACAACCGGAATTATTAAATCATTTACCTACAGGAACCATATTAACTCCACATCCCAAAGAATTTGACAGATTGTTTGGAGAGCATCAATCCGATTTTGCACGCATTGATACAGCTATACGAAAGTCGAAAGAACTAAATGCTGTTATAGTTCTAAAAGGCCATCATACTTTTATTGCAACTCCTGCCGGAAATTCTTATTTTAATAATACTGGGAATGCCGGAATGGCAAAAGGGGGAACCGGTGATGTTCTGACTGGAATTATTGCAGCCTTCGTATCTCAAAAATATGAACCTGCTGATGCAGCGATCCTGGGAGTTTATCTTCATGGCTTTGCAGGAGATTTTGCTGCCTCTGAATATTCGATGGAAAGCATGACTGCCTCAGATATTATTTCTTCACTGGGAAAGGCGTTTAGGGAGTTATATTGAAGTTTGATGTTTGAGGTTTGATATTCTTTAGATTGGAGTGGAGATCTCTAACATTTTAATGCTAAAGGTTAGATCTTAAATGGATATAAATAGGCCTATACCTGAACAATTAATGACTGTGTAATAGCTGACACCTAAATAATGAACGCTTTTAATCGGGAATGTGAACGCTTTTAGTATGGAATGTGGAGAGAGAAAGCTACTAGCTTCTAGCTGTTAGACCGTGAATGGTCAATGGTGAATGATTTAAATCGATTTGGTTTACTGGTTGTGCCGTTCCTTGTCAACTTGTTAACTTGTCAACTTGTTAACTCGTTAACTGGTCAACTCGTCAACTGGTCAACTCCCCAACTCTACCTCCCCATCCAACCACCGTCAACGGTCAAAATAGTACCCGTAACATAATCAGATGCAGGAGAAGCCAGATATACCGCGGCACCCTTCATATCTTCGCCTTCGCCCCAACGGCCGGCAGGGATCCGCGACAGGATCGATTTCGCACGCTCAGGATCATTGCGCAAGGCTTCGGTATTGTCGGTTGAAATATAACCGGGGGCAATACCATTTACCTGTACGCCTTTGCTGGCCCATTCATTACTCAGGGCCATGATCAACCGGGCAATGGCACCTTTGCTGGCAGCATAGCCGGGAACAGTGATACCACCCTGGAAGCTCAATAAAGAGGCAGTGAAAATAACTTTGCCGCTTTCACGTGCGATCATGTCTTTACCAAATTCGCGGCTTAAAATAAACTGGGCGTTCAGGTTCACGTTGATCACTTCATCCCAGTATTCATCCGGGTGTTCGGCGGCAGGTTTGCGCATAATGGTACCTGCGTTGCAGAATAAGATATCAACCGGGGCGCATTCGCCTTTT
>JBJMLT010000481.1:0-2216 GCA_045805165.1 Flavisolibacter sp. | reverse complement strand
CTTTCATTAAATAATTGTCTTCCTATCTTCGCGCCGCTGAATATGAAGCATATAAAGGAAATATTTGACCAATTTTCGCAAAGAAAAAGGATTGTGATCACAATGCATCAGAAGCCGGATGCAGATGCTATGGGGTCAGCTTTAGGACTTTTGCATTTCTTAAAGCAATTTGATCATCAGGTTGTTGTTATTTCGCCAACTAATTGGGCACGGTGGGTCGATTGGATGGATGGGGCAGGGGATGTATTAGATTATGAGCTGAATAAGTCTGAAGCTGATAAAGAGCTGGATAAGGCTGAATGGCTCTTCTGCCTCGATTACAATCATTTTAACCGGACCAAAACGATGTCGCCCAGGCTGGCATCCCTTACCTGTACCAAAATACTTGTAGATCATCACCAGGAACCGGATGAACCGTCTTTTGACTATGGTATCTCAGATACCTCCAAAAGCTCTACCTGTGAATTGATCTATGATCTTATAAGGAATTCAGGAAACGGAGACAAAATAAACAATGCCGTATCGGAATGTTTGTATGCAGGAGTTGTGGCAGATACCGGATCTTTCCGTTTTTCTTCCACACACGCCAGTGTTCATCATATGGTTGCTTTCCTGAAAGAAAGAGGGTTGGAACATACTAAGGTGCATGAACAGCTCTATGATAATTTCCTTGAAAACCGGTTACGGTTCTTAGGTCACGTTCTTTCAAACAAAATGGAGATCTATTATGAGCTGAACACCGCTCTGATCTATGTGTCTAAAATGGAGCTGTTAAAATATGGCATTAAAACAGGTGATACAGAGGGATTAGTGAATTATCCTTTAACCATACAAGGAATAAAGCTCGTAGGCTGTGTTATAGACAGGGATGAAGAAAGAAAATGGTCCTTTAGAAGCAAAGGTGATTTCGATTGTAACACTTTTGCACGGAAATACTTCAATGGAGGGGGGCATTTCAATGCTTCAGGAGGTCACGATTCTGCTTCCTTATCTGAAACAGTACAGAAATTTAAAAGGGTAATAAAAGAAAACAGTTCTCTATTACAATAATTAATAATAAAAAATGAAAATTTTGAAAAGCCTTGCAGGTATTTTGTGTGTGATCTTATTACTTGCTTCATGCAACAGTATTGACTTTAAAAAATCAAGAGGTGGCGTTCCTTATAAGATATTTTCTTCAAAAACAGGTGAGAAAATAGCCATGGGCAACATTGTTAAATATATGCTGACCATGAAAGTAAATGACAGCGTTATAAGAACATCTTATGGCAATTATCCGGAATATGAGCAGATCTCCGCTCCTGGAAACAGTTATGAGGATCCTCATATGGAGCTTATAAGTAAAGCAAAGGAAGGAGACAGCATCTATTACGTTCAGTCTATGGATACTTTTATTGCAAAAAATCCTGTTATTCTTCAGCAAACTCCTTTCAAGAGAGGGGATAAGCTTTCCACAACAATAAAGATTGTTAAGGTATTCCGTAATTCCAGCGACGCACAGTCTGATGCCATGAAAGAGCGTACAGATTATATGGGCCGTATGCAAAAGCAAAGTCAGGAACAACTCGTAAAGGATGACAAAGCAATTCAGGATTACCTTACTGCCAATCATATTCAGGCTCAAAAAAGCGAAAAAGGGACTTATGTACAGATAATAACTCCAGGTGAAGGTCCCAAAGCAACAGAAGGAAAAAGCTTAATGATAAGGTATAAGGGAACTAATTTCGCAGGAGAAACATTTGATTCCAATCAAGAACCCAATGCTCCTCTTTTGCCTTTACAACCCGGACAGGGAGGCTCTATACCCGGATTTGAGGATGGAGTAAAAGATCTTACAAAAGGCACAAAGGCGAAAATTTACATACCTTCTTCACTTGCTTATGGACCTCAAGGCAGAATGCCTAAAATAAAGCCTAATGAGAATCTGATCTTTGATATAGAAATTGTAGATATTAAGGATGCTCCAAAGCAAGGAAGCCAAATAATGCCTCGGGTTGATTCGGTAAGAAAGCATAAATAATTTATTTAAAATAATTTCCGAACTTTATTACCCATTCATGAAAATGAATGGGTTATTTTTGCAGTATCACTTTCAAGGTCCCGTTTTTAGTCCAACTTCCAATTAAATTCAAGGCCTTTTGAAAATCTGTATCCTTGCAGTTTATGTTTTATTTCAATATAGCCATGACCAATTTCGCAAAAGAAAGACTACATTT
>JBJMLT010000480.1:0-2055 GCA_045805165.1 Flavisolibacter sp. | reverse complement strand
CTGTTCGCAAAGAACCGCTGATCAGATCGGACTCGTGGGTCCAGCCTTTTTTTGCCTCTTCTCCCCGATAGGCGCTGTTGATCACGCGAACAAGCCCGGGTATATCGGCAAGCCTGGCAACCGAGATAAAAGATTCCATGCTATAAAGATAATGGCCTTGCCCGAGCCTGGTCGGATTTATCCGCAAGTAAAAAGCCTTGTTCGAACAAGGCTTCCGTATTGTAATTTTTTTGGTAATTGTTTAAGCAAGGCTATTCATCAGCACATAAAAACTTACACCCCAAAATGTAAGGAACAATAAAATCATTACTATCGTTGTGCTTAACTGGAATTTTTCCCTTGTATCATCCTTTGCCACCAATAATCTTTGCAACACCTGTTTCATACGCTCAATTTTTTAGTTATAATTTATAGGGAGAATAGCGTGCCATAAAAATTTACCTTGCTTTAAAATGTTCAAAAAGCCCTTGCCTGCTTCAGGTGTGGAAGAGCTACCACAATGCGGATAGCAACAGGCTTTTTAGTGTTCCGTCCGCTCATCGCTTTCAACAATTCCCTTTAGGAACGGATAATGTGGAATTTAAGCCACTGGCGGGGACAGCCGTTCGTTTTTTGAAAATTGCGTCTATAAGTCTTCAGTCTCGAAGCTCGCCGCTCACAGCTTTTTAAGCTATTCATTCTAATTTTAAAAAATGTATTCACGCCACGAGGCTTCGCAGTTGCGTCAGGAGTTTTGGACCATATTCGGGCAATATATGATGCCCATAGTTTCGGCCGGAGGAGAAAAGATCAACTGGATTAACTATAAAACGGGAGAAAAAGATATTTCTTTCCGTATGGAGGCAGACAATAAAAAAGCAACAATTGCTATAGAATTAACCCATAGGGACAGCGGCATACAACAACTTTATTTTGAACAATTCATTCAATTAAAAAATATTTTACATGATACGGCAGGAGAGGGGTGGACCTGGTTATTACATATGCCTGGCGAAAATGGCAGGCTAATAAGCAGGATCTTTTGCGAGCGTGGGGGTGTAAGTATTTTTAAAAAAGAAGACTGGCCTGAACTGATTTCTTTTTTTAAGGCGCGGATTATTGCCCTGGATGAGTTCTGGAGTTCAGCGAAATATGCTTTTGAACCATTGCGATGAACTTTGCAGGAAAACTTATTAATGCCACTTGTTTCTGCGTTTATCCCAGGTTGTGAGGCCTAGTTTAAATTGAATGGGATTGGAGAACTGATTAGCGGCTGATCCAACCACGTAAACACCAAGCTTGAATTTAGTCAGCGGATTGAAGGGCCATTTGAAAACTCTTTCAACACCCGCAAATAATTCAGCATAGCGAAGGTTTCTTTCGGGAGCAATAAGGAAGCCGCCTCCTGCTATTTCTCTTAATTGCAGTTTTTTCAGCAGGGGAATTTTATTAATGAGCGCCCCGTTGAATTCATGAACGACATGTCCCTGGTAAAATCTCTTGAATACGGCGAAGGTTGAGTCCAATGCCTGGAAGGCCTCATCAGGATTCATGAAAAGAAAGGGGTCTCCGCGGCGTTGATAATGGTAGTCCAAAAGCTTCAGGTCTTTTTTATTCAGGAAGCTACCCGTTTTTACTGTGTAATGAAGATTGCCCAGAATGCCAATATTAATCTGCTGCTCCAGTCCGTATTCGAGGTAATCAAAATCCGCTTCACTTTCCAATATGCCAGGTATCCCTTTTCGCCAGGTTAAAAAGACCGTAGGCCATTTAGAGCCTAGTATGATCTTTTCTTTTGGCTCCCTGATATAACGCTGCTTCGGTGTGTATTTTAAGGTCAGTTTGCTGTAAGCGGCATTAAAAGGATCGAAGGATATGGGTTGGTTATTATTATTGGTCAGTACACCTCCCAATAAGGTGTCGATTTTTGAATTGGTCTTATAACCTACAGCCGACCGGCGCAAAGCATAGTCAAGTTCGGTATAGACAAATAATCCATTTGATATTTCAAGACCATGACCGGCAGCGAGGTAGTTATTCAAAAAGAAACTACTTCTTTGAATCTGATTGATCCAG
>JBJMLT010000479.1:0-2101 GCA_045805165.1 Flavisolibacter sp. | reverse complement strand
TATGAAATCTCTTTCTGACAGCCAAATGCAATGAAGATGATTATCCATAGGCACAACAACTTTCTCATAAAGGACCGATTTGGTAGCAGTCAAACATATTAAAAAATTGATTATAATGGAAATAAATCTTCTACTCCGTTCAGAGTTTGAAAGACAATTTCCAAAAAACATAATACTGCTTTGGAGTAGCACCTTTTACAATCTTTTTGAAAATGATTATCTAAGGCATAAAAAGTTTTTTTTCTGAGAAAATGGTAAATATGGGACCTAAACACAATAGGATGATTATCGTGGACTTATTACTATTGCTGTTCACCAGAGTCTGTAACGTGATAAGCCGTTCCATTTGCATCCACGACGCAGAAAGGTAATAGAGTAGTATTTTTAACTTGAGAAACCCATTTAAAATCTCCATTTGTACTATTGAGGCAATTCAATTGCTTTTTAGTATCGTAAATAAAGATCTCATTATTCGCAACTATGAGCTGTCCCATATACGAACTCCTTCTCCATTTAAAAGTTCCATCTTGTATCGAATATGTTTCAATATCATTACTATTTGTAGTTAAATAGATAATGCTATCGCTAACATATGGTGCAGAATGATAGATATATCCTATAGGAACTTTCCATTTTATATTTCCTACCAGATCAATTGCATACATAGTAGGACTTGAATCATCGACTCCATAGATGACGTTATTTCTTATAGTAGGGCTGTAAAATGTAGGATCATAAAAATTGATTGTAGGATTTTTCATTGGAATAATTAGATCCCATAGTTTTTGTCCGTTATCTGCCTGAACAGCACTCATCCCACTTTCAATACCATAATAAATGGTATTATTTAATACAATAGGATTAGCTGCGACGCTTAAATTAGATTGTGCTTTTCCCCATAATTCAGTACCATTATTCGCATTATATAGATATAAGCCGTTCATTTCATCATATACACATGCATAATTTTCATTTACAGTTACATTATTAATTCTTGAATCACTTGCTTTCCAAAGAGCACCCGTAAAAAGCGTATCTAACCATACCTGATTTCCTGTTTCTACATTCAAGGCATACACAAAAGGATGGTAATAAGCATATATATTGTTTGCATCATTTAAATAACCTGCACCGGCAAAATAGATTTTATCCTTATATATTGCAGGCATTGTCAAAGAATAAAATCCTCCGGGTGGTGTACTGGTCCATTTTAAGGAGCCATTCGAGGCATTTATAGCATATATTACATACCTTGGTCCTTCCACAAATACAGTACCATTAGAATATGTTGGCACGGTATTGACGCCTGTATAAAACTTCCATTGTACAGATCCACTAACACCATTGATTGAATATAAATATCCATCATCACCCGTCATATAAATAGATCTATTTGATCCGGTAAATACTTTATAAATTCTGTATGTACCATCCTCAGCTCTCACTGAATATGTAACCGGTAATCTGAAATCTTCCGCCTTATCTCCATTAGGAAGAATTGAAGCTCCAGTATGAGTGATAGTGGATACCAGGGAAGAAAGATTAATACCAGGTGGAACATAAACAAAAATTGAATCACCACTAATAATTCCACTTACATCTGAATTGAGGGATGGATTTTTGGCGTGTTTTAATGTGAAACTGATAATTTCTTTTGTACTTGATAAAATACGAACAACAACTTTATAGGTTCTTTTGAAGCCATTTTTTGCTGTAACTGTGTATGCAACAGTGTTTGTAAAATTCTGAGCTGTTTTTGAAACGGGATCAATAGAAGCTCCAGTAATAGTAATTGCAGGTATAAGATTGGTAATATCTGTACCTTTTTTTACTTCCAGAAAAACTGAATCATAAGTAATTCTGCCTATGACTTCATGTCCGAGTGAAGGGTTATCGCTTAATAGTAGAATAAATGTAGTAATATACGCATCTGAAGATAGGTTAGGCATATCCTTTTTCTTGCAGCCTGTAAATAATAAAATGAAGCTTATACACAATACACTTGCACTTACGGATTTTCTCATTCTTTGCAAAATATTAAAAATAGTTGTATAAATGAAAATGTATAAAGTTTAATAACACATTTTTCTACGACTCTGTT
>JBJMLT010000478.1:0-2564 GCA_045805165.1 Flavisolibacter sp. | reverse complement strand
TAATTTATACCTGCTGCAAAAAAAGCGATCAACAGGCCGAAAACAGCAAAAAGAATGGCCCAGGTAATTCGTCCTTTAGTGCGTTGACTGGATGGAATGGCTGATGGGTTATGATGAGGATGATGAGAATGGCGTTTGCGACTTTCGGGCATATACTAAATTTAAATAAAGTTTGAACAAAAAGAAGTTTTATTCCAATTCAAGGCATTAAAGTATCATTATTATTTCCTTTGATACAGGTTGGGTAATTTTGGTTATGAACGATTTGTCAATTTTTAGCGAGCAGGAAGCAGCAGTAGCGATTTTATTTGCCTGTGCATTAAATAAAAGTAAAAACCTTTCGCAGGCACAGATCGAGCATCTTTCACGCATGCTGGTTCTTTCATCAAAATTCAGGGAATCATCTTTAAATGAGCTCACTATGCAAGCACTTTCATTACAATCTATTCATGGAAGCAAGGTTATTATAGAAAAATGCTCTTTTTTTATTACTGATGAATTTAAAGAAACCTTATTTGCAATGTGCTGCGAGCTAATGACCAATAAAGGCACAGTTGATGATACTGATAGCGAAGTACTTGCAATGGCAGCGTTGTATCTTGGACTTACAGTTGAAAACATGAAAATGATGCTAACAACGTACCTGATAAGAAACAGATGGAATGTTGAGATCATTGAACAAGAATGAACAGAGATAAACTCAGCAAGAGGGTTAATATAAAAATAATTTTTTGCTCTGTTACAATTTCTTTTCACATAATGTGCTAAATATATTGTTGTATTCTTGATAAAATAAAACAGATTCTATTTGATTTCTGATTTTGCATTTTTATATTGTGTCTGTTTATGACACTGGACCAATTTAACCTACTTAACGAAGATGAAAAGTCGGATGCTTTGTGGATCAAAGCATCTCTTATAGATGTAATCAGAAAAGATCGTTTAACCATACTTCTATATCAGTTATATTCCTTTTACGTTGAGGAATATTATAATTATGACAGGAATCAGATTGAAAGATTCAGAAGCTTTAGCTCCACAGATTACCTGGAGCCTTACCTTAACAAAATAAGTCTTGAAGGCATAGTTTAATTCTATTCAGGTTCCTTTTAAATTCCGGACCATCAATCCAATAGGTCTTTCTCACTAATTATACTGAAGAGCATGGTATTGCTTTTGCATATTGAAGAGTTATATAAATAACTCCTAATTATGAAACAATTCATTCTTGCTGTTGTAGTATTATTTGCTTTAAATAGTTCTGCATCAGCCCAAACGAAAAAAGATTCCAAGACAAAATCTGAAAAAACAACAACAGTGCCTCAAAAGGTGCATAATGTTATTCACCCAAAGCACAAAAGGTATAGCGGTCATAAATCCAAGCATAAAACAAGTACAAAATAAATTGGTGCCTATCTGTTTATGTTAATGCTCCCTTTACGGGAGCTTATTTTTAGTTATTTACCACCTTTCAATGGATCAGAAAACTAACGGGAAAGAATATCCTTTTTATTTTAAGGCAACTATTATATTGCTAGGCCTTGTTTTGGTTACTTATATACTAAGTTCCCTTGCCGATGTGTTAATACCGTTTAGCTTTTCGATACTTATAGCTATTTTATTAAATCCCATCTATAATAGATTCGAAAAAGTATTACCGAAAACACCAGCTATACTTTTAACAATATTGCTTGCAATTTTTATTGTTATTATATTATTTTATTTTCTATCTACTCAAATTTCTGTTTTCACCAATAGCATCCCGCTTTTAAAACAAAAAGCATTTTCATTATTAGATCAATTGCAGCTTTGGGCAAAGGAACATTTTGGAATTAACATACAGAAACAAATAACTGCCTTAACAAGCGGATTAAATAATGGAACAGACCTGTTACGAAATACACTAGGAACTATAGTTGGAACCGTTGGTGTGGTAGTGTTGATCCCAATATACATTTTCATGCTACTTTTTTACAAACCATTAATTCTGAATTTTTTATTTCAGGTATTTTCAGAAAAGTATTCTTTACGTGTAGCAGAAATTTTGAGTCAGACAAAAAGTTCAGTTCAAAGCTTTATGGTTGGACTAATGATAGAAACCACCATAGTGTGCTGCCTGAACAGCGCAGCATTACTTCTTATTGGGGTTCCATCAGCCATTGTAATAGGATTCATAGGTGGAATACTTAATATTCTTCCATATATAGGAGGTATCATTGCCATTGCGCTGCCAGTATTAATGATTACAGTAACCCGTGAAGGGTTTTATGGACAAATATTAGTTATCATAGCCTATTTGATTATTCAATTTATAGATAACAATATTCTGGTTCCACGAATTGTATCCCGAAAAGTGAAAATAAATGCATTAATGTCTATAATTGTCGTGTTGCTTGGCGGGGCTTTATGGGGTGTATCCGGAATGTTTCTTTCTATTCCCCTTATCGGTGTTTTAAAGATCATATTTGACAGAATAGAAGATCTGAAACCCTGGGGGCGCTTGTACAACCCGAAGGCCCAGGGGATTAATGCCCGGGTTGTGCACATGCAGTTCGCGGTCGAGG
>JBJMLT010000477.1:0-3116 GCA_045805165.1 Flavisolibacter sp. | reverse complement strand
CAATATCTTCACTGGCAAATATCACCATGCGGCGTGCAATAAATTTTACATCCTCTCCTCCTTCTATCATTCGGGCCAGCCAGTATATAGCACCGTTCGGGTCGCTGCCCCGCATAGATTTTATAAACGCAGAAATAATATCATAATGCTGCTCTCCACTTTTATCATATAGCGCTATGCGTCTTTGTGCTATTTTCATTACCACGTCATCTGTAATAATTATTTCCTTGTTTGATGAAGTGCTTAATGCATCCACTACCAGTTCTAACAGATTCAATAATTTTCGCGCATCTCCTCCCGATAAGGTTAATAAAGCCTCCGTTTCTTTTAATTGAACATTTTTAGTATTCAACCATTCATCTCTCTCCAATGCATGATGTAGAAGATTGACAAGATCTTCAACCGTCAAAGGCTTTAATACATATACCTGGCATCTGCTCAGCAAAGCGCTGTTCACTTCAAATGATGGATTCTCGGTAGTTGCGCCAATCAGGGTTATAATGCCTTTTTCAACGGCACCAAGTAAAGCATCTTGCTGACCTTTATTGAAGCGGTGAATCTCATCTATAAATAAGATAGTTCCATTCAGTTTATTGGCCTGTTGAATAACATCTCTAACTTCTTTTACGCCAGAGCTAATGGCGCTTAATGTAAAGAAAGGAGCCTTAAGTGTATGTGCAATTATGTTGGCAATTGTTGTTTTACCTGTTCCAGGTGGACCCCAAAGTATCATGGAAGGAATTTTTCCATGTTCAATTGCTGTTCTTAATATGCTTCCTTCACCGGTCAGATGTTCCTGGCCTTCCAGTTCGCTTAATGTTTTCGGTCGCATCCGCTCTGCCAGCGGCGCAGAAGTATTCATAGCGTAAATTAACGATTAACGATTGACGATTCCTCATTAATTTTCCCCCATGAAAAAGATTGTCTTCTTCGTAATACTAATTAATTTATTCTCTTACTCATTCGCCCAAAACATCATTCAAAGGGATCCGGAGATCGAGCAAATGGTAAAGGAAATCTCAACCGATTCCTTGCAATCATACATTAAAACCCTGGTTGCTTTTGGAACACGCAATACCTTAAGCACTCAAAAAAACCAGAAACGTGGAATTGGAGCTGCCAGAAATTGGGTATTGGGAAAATTCAATCAATTTGCAAGACAATCAGGTGGAAGACTAACTGCAATTATTGATACAACTACTTACGGACCCGATAGCAGAAGAGTTGATACCGCCATCAATTTAGGCAATGTAATGGCTACATTAAAGGGAACTGATCCTGCTGATAAAAGAATTTTTATTATCAGTGGACACCTGGATAATATGCGCACCAATGTAATGGATAGAGTTGAAGATGCACCAGGAGCTAATGATGATGGCAGCGGCAGCGCAGCAGTACTGGAATGCGCTCGCGTTATGTCTTCTCATTCTTTTCCTGCTACTATAATTTTTGTAACAGTTAGTGGTGAAGAGCAGGGACTGTTAGGCGCATATTACATGGCCAATAAAGCAAAAAAAGAGGGCTGGAATATTGAAGCTGTTTTGAACAATGATATAATGGGCAGCAATAATAGCAGTGAAACTAATATTATAGATAACACTCGTGTCAGAGTATTTAGTGAAGGGCTTCCTGCTTATGAGTTGGATAAGAATGGAAAAATGATCCGGCAGTTAGGACTTGAAAACGACGGCAAGGCCCGTACCCTCGCGAGGTATGTTAAAGAGGTGGGTGAGCGTTATGTTGATAATTTACAGGTGGTAATGATTTATCGTAACGACCGTTTTCTACGTGGAGGAGATCATCTTCCATATGTTGAAAATGGTTATGCTGCTGTTCGTATTACAGAAATGAATGAAAATTATTATCATCAGCATCAGAATGTGAGAATGGAAAATGGAATTCAGTATGGTGATCTTCCACAATTCATCGACTTTGAATATCTAAGAAAGAATACAGCTTTAAATCTTAGCAACCTGGCCAACCTTGCTAAGGCGCCTGCTATGCCCGAACAGGTAAAGATAGATGTCAGGAATCTAACCAATTTTACTAATCTTAGCTGGGAGAGTCCACAAACAGGATCAGTAAAAGGATATTATATTTTAATACGCGAAACTACAAGTCCGGTGTGGCAAAGAAAAATTTATACAACCGATACACATTTGCAGTTACCTTATTCAAAGGACAATTATTTCTTCGCCGTACAATCGGTAAATAACACCGGTAATGAAAGCTTGCCTGTAATTCCAACTGTCGGCCGTTAAATTTGTTCGATGGAAGTTCAATGGATTCTGAAGAAGTTCGATCAGTTAACTCCTTATCAACTGTATGCTATTTTACAATTGAGAAATGAAGTATTTGTAGTAGAACAGAATTGTGTATTTCAGGATGCAGATAATAAAGATCAGGATTGCTATCATTTAATGGGATTTAACGATCATAAATTAATTGCTTATACCAGGATCGTCCCTCCATCTGTTATTTATGAGGAACCATCTATTGGAAGAGTTGTTACTTCTCCATCCGTTCGGCGGAAGGGAGCTGGAAAAATCCTTATGCAACAATCGATTAATGAATTATATAATTTATTTGGCATATCCGAGATTAAGATCGGCGCGCAACTTTATTTGAAAAAGTTTTATCAATTCTTTGGTTTTGAACAAACAGGCGAAATTTATCTGGAAGATGGCATCAAACACATACATATGATAAAATGTGCTACTTCGTAATTGTACGCAGTAGATATCCTTGAATACTCTTATTTTTAAAAATAGTTAACATTATGCTTGTTCCATAAGTGTTCATACTATATTTTAGCCCAGTAATCCTATTCCTTTTAAAACCAAAATCGGTATTCTATGAGAACAATTGTACAAAGCGTACGTACATTAGTACTCATCTCCATTTTCTTCTTTTCCTTTTCCACTTCGGAAGCACAATCTATTTCAACAGGGAACGGCAAGATCGAAATAGGCTTAGGCCTGGGTCCTATGTTTTTCCTTGGAGACCTTGGAGGTAACTATGGCGTTGGTAAGACTTTTCTTAAAGACCTGAATCTTCCCCTTACAAAATTTTCTAAAGGTTTGTACCTGAATATTTATCCTGATGAATGGATAGGT
>JBJMLT010000476.1:0-24473 GCA_045805165.1 Flavisolibacter sp. | reverse complement strand
TACTAAGATAATTACTGATTTATAATATATTACTTATGAGCTATGCTTAATTCGAAAAAACGTAAGCCTCACAGCTTCAGACTGGCAAACTTTAACAGCTCATCATCATAATGGTTTTTTACAACACAATTTTTATCGAAGATCATAGTCGCTCCGGAAGCAGGAGTGTAGACAGGCCAGGCTGGAAGGTTTTTAGAATTCGGATTACCAAACCTTGCAAAATTGATCCAGGCCTGACTCATTTTATCCGCCAGTGCATATGCTTCTTTGCCACCCCCTGTCATTTCTTCACATCTGCTTATATTATTGAACACAAAAGGTATTTCCATACAATGCATGGCTTTATATATTCCATCATTCACAGGTGATTGCCAGGAAAATACATACATATATACCGGAGCTTTGCCACTAGTTGATTTTTCATTTGCCTGACTTATAGCACCAGGCCGGAACCTCATATCTATATCTAAATAATTTGAAGGTTGTGTAATATCAGGATAAGCTTTTCTTACCGCCATCATATAATTATTTACAGAATCGCCATATTGTTTTTGCAGATTTTCTTTCACCTGCTCCATCGTTAAATCTCTCAAATTGGGCATGAATGGGGTAAATTCATTTTTTGTTGTGCCTACAAGCAAAGGAATATTTTTAGCCAATTCAACAGCTCCAGGTTCACTAAGCTGGTAAGGAAGAAATATACCATCGTGGATCGGACCCCATCCTAAGCCAAATCCACCAACCGATTTATTCTCAGCCTTAAGTGCATCAGAGACCTTACGTATGGCTTTTTTACTTGCGGCACTTAATAAATCGTAGGGCACTTTCTGTAAAGAATCTATCTGGGTTGGTAGCAATCCTAACTGATTTAATAATTCAGCAGCCACCCTTTTAGAAACATTACTCTCAGTAAAATTGCTTAAATAACTACCGCTTTGTACAATAGCTTTATGAAATAATCCTTTTGCTGAAGGAGCATACATAAGAGATGTAACCTTTCCACCACCACCTGACTGGCCGAAAATGGTAACGTTTCCTGGATCTCCACCAAATTGTGCAATATTCTGCTTTACCCATTCCAGCGCAGCCACTATATCCATTAAACCTGCATTAGGCGAATATTTATATTTATCGCCATAGGCAGATAGATCGAGGAAGCCTAATACATTCAACCGGTGATTAAGAGAAACAACTACTACATCTCCTTTTTTGCTTAAATTTTCACCATCATAACCAGGTTGCTCAATAGATGAACCGGCAGAGAAGCCTCCGCCATGTAACCACACCATTACGGGTCTTTTTTTGCCATCATTGATAGCTGTTGTCCATACATTCAATGTTTGGCAATGCTCGTTCATATATCCCCAGTTATGTTCAAAAGGAAATTCAAACTCGTCGTTAACTGTTATAGTAGGATCAATTGGACTAACTGGCCCATATGTAAAGGCCGTCCGGGTATTTTTCCATGGCGTAGGTTTCGATGGCGCCATAAATCTTTCTGCTTCAGCATAAGGAATTCCTTTGTAAATAAAAATCCCTTTATGCAAATATCCTCTTAACTTGCCACTTACCGTTTCAACAACTGCAATCATTTTTCCCGCAATGATTGCATCTGAAATATTCTGACTATAGCTATGGGCAGTTATTATTATTAAAGCTAAAAAAGCAAAAACGATCTTTTGGTATCTCATTTAATTATAAGTTAGATTGATAAGTAAAAATGAATTTTTGTTATAATACTACAATTATTTTTTAGAGTATTGTTCCAATAGCAAATACCTGTTATTATTCTTATCAGGAAATACATAGGTTTTCACATCTATGTTCATAACCGGCATAGGACTGCTGCTGTTCGTAGCTGGCCAATGAGGAAGACCAGGTCCATTTGGATCTCCCTTCTTTATAAAATTGGCAAAATATTCCTGCATTGTTTTTGAAACTTTATAATCTTCAGGAGTCCATGCATAAACTTTGTTAGAATCTAAATTGCCCATAGCATATTCTATTTCAGCCGAATGGACAGCCCGCTTGTCTCGCGGCATTTTATTGGCAGATGAACCTCTTTGTATTCCTCCGGCTAATCCTGGTGTTGCATTTCCCATTTCTGGCCTCATTGCAGGACGGGGACGTGCATAAAAATAGCGGTATACTGGCTTACCTCCTGTTTTACTTTGCAAATTTGCCCACCTCCATGTACTAAATGCAATAAAGCGGTCACTTGCGAGGTCAGTTGCTGTTTGTTCAACATCTGCATCGCTTGCTGCTGAATATACTTTTAAAACCTCAGTTGCACTATCTCCATATAACCTGTGAACTGCCTTTTCATAATTTTCTTTCGTTAGTTTTTCATTTCCCATAACTAAATGATAATTCATCTCCTGGGAATTCCATCCTACTAAAAGAGGAACATGCGATTGCTCGCCAGCTTCAAATATGGCATAAGGAGATTTAGGAAGAAAATAGCCATCAATTGTTATAGCAAATCGGAAAGGACCAAATTTTGTAGATGCTTTTAATAATGTGTCAGCACTCATGGCTCTCAGATCTTCTAAAGATTTAGCTCGAACAATATTGGCAAATTGTACCCCATTTTTTTCTGCATCACTTAAAGGTATAGGTGATAAAGCTCCCATTAATGAACCACTTTCTCCAATGGCCCCCGCTATAAGATCCTTTGATAATGGAGAAGCCATTTGAGCACTAACAGAAATGGATCCTGCTGACTCACCTGCAATTGTAATTTTATCAGGATCACCACCAAAAGCTTCTATATTTTCTTTTACCCATTTTAAAGCAGCTGACTGGTCCATTAAACCATAATTACCAGATGAATGGTGAGGCGATTCATTAGTAAGTTCCGGATGTGCTAAAAGACCAAATACTCCGAGACGATAATTTACAGTTAACGCTACAATTCCTTTTTTTGCCATGCTTTCACCATCATATCTTGCTTCAGACCCATCGCCAGCAACAAAACCGCCACCATAGAAATAAACTAATACAGGTAATTTGCTTTTTCCGGATGGCGCGGGTGACCATACATTTAGATACAGGCAATTTTCACTCATGCCATCTGACCGAAATCCCATATCTCCAAATATGGGTGCTTGCATGGCGCGCGGACCGAAATGGTCAGCCTTTAATATACCCTGCCAGTTTTGAACTGGTTGAGGATCTTTCCATCTTAACGAACCAACCGGAGGCGCGGCGAAAGGAATTCCTTTAAAAGAACAGATCCCATTCCTATCGAAATAACCTTCTACTATTCCATTTGCCGTTTTTACCTGAATGCTTTTAGACATTCCTTGTGTAGCTGAATTGCCAGACATCTTTACTTTCGTTTTTGTTTTTGTTTTGACCTGGCAAAATGCAGTTAAAATAAATAGGAATGCAAAACAAGAAAATAGAAAAGTTCTTTTCATGATTAATAAGTATTATTGAATTGGTAATTTTTCATTTGATGCAGTGTAAAAAAGAGGGCATTATAAATTCTGTGATATAAAACATTATTCTTAAAAAGTAAGATAGCAAAAAAACTAAAACCAAACTTTCATAGTTGAGTCAATTATGGTTTCTCCTGAAATTTATAAATTTATCCTAATCATTTTAGGCTTGAATATTTCAATTGTTCATGGCCAGGTAAGTGATTTATTTGATACAACGGTTATTAAGCCCCGCATCCGTGTAATTATTGATAATGATTTTGGGGGAGACCCGGATGGTTTATTTCATATGGTCCATCAATTACTATCACCTTCAACGGAGGTTCGTGGAATTATTGGTTCGCATCTTAATGCAAAAGATGGATTTGACCGTTCAGGGCATCAGGCTGAAAATGCTGCAAAGAAGGCAATTGAATTATTGAAATTAATGAAGCTCGATGGCAAGGTGCCAGTTTTCGCAGGTTCTAATTATGCCATGATCAATGACAGCACACCTGTGAAAAGCGATGCTGTGAGTTTTATAATAAATGAAGCTTTGCGCACTGACACAAAATTGCCCTTGTATGTTCTTTGCGGGGCCGGGCTAACAGAAATTGCCAGTGCTATTTTAACCAAACCTGAAATCGCAAATAAAATAACATTGATTTGGATAGGTGGTCCTGAGTACCTGGATTTGGCAAATCCTCCGCCAAATTATTCTGCGGTTGAATATAATCTTAATATTGATATTAATGCTGCAAAAGCAATTTTCAACAGATCTTCCATTAATTTATGGCAGGTTCCAAGAAATGCATACAGGCAGGTTATGCTTCCGTATTCCGAAATATTGACAAAAGTAAAGCCCAAAGGAGCCATAGGGGAGTATCTAGCTAATAATATTATAAGAGTTATGAAGTTATTGAACAAGTATAATATGAATCTAGGCGAAGTTTATATTATTGGCGATAGTCCTTTGGTCCTTCTTACTGCCCTTCAATCTTCATTTGAACCAGATCCTTCTTCCAGCAAATATGTAATAAAGCCTGCTCCGCGCATCAATGATGCTGGAGTTTATGAATTTAATGAAAAAGGAAGGAATATAAGGGTGTATTACGACCTCGATGTTAATCTTTTACTCGATGATTTTTTTACAAAATTGGAAATCATGATGAAATAATTCTCTTACAATTTAACAGACTGATTTATTAATAATTCCAGTTTCTTTTTTTTCACTTGCCATTCATCGTTGATAATGCTAAAAATAACAGTGTTTCTCAATGAGCCATCAGCTCTGTAAGCATATTTTCGAAGCTCTCCTTCTTTAATTCCTCCAATTTTTTCTACTGCTTTTTGAGAGCGTATATTCTGGTGTGCTACTTCAAAGCCTACACGGTTAAATTTTAAAACTTCAAATGCAAATGCCAGAAGCAATAATTTACATTCTTTGTTGTGGACTTTGCCCCAAACTGACGGTATATACCACGTATAACCTATGTTCAATCTTTTATTTTTTTCATCTATATCGTAAAACCTCGTTGTACCAATAATGGAATTATCACTCACCTGTTTAATTACGAATGCCAGGACTGTGTTTTTATTCGCAGGATCGAATGGAACATTAATATATTGGGCGAATTGCTCATCAAATTCCTCATTCACCAAAATGGTTTTAGTGAACTCCCAGATCTTTTCATCCCTCGCCAATTTCTTTAATACAGGAATATCTTTTTCACTCAATCTTTCCAGGTAAACATACCTTCCTCTTAACAAATTATAATCTAGCAATATCAATCAACAAAATTTTAATACGACAATTAATTACCTAACTAGCTAACCAGCTAATCAGCTAATTAACTTTGCCAAACTTTAATTTCCCACCAGGGTAATAAGCTGAGTCACCTAAAAGTTCCTCGATCCGAAGCAATTGATTATATTTCGCCATTCTATCAGTACGGGAAGCTGAACCCGTTTTAATTTGTCCGCAATTTAATGCTACGGCAAGATCTGCTATTGTAGTGTCTTCAGTTTCTCCACTTCGATGACTCATTATAGTATTATAGCCATTATGTTGAGCAAGAGTAACAGCATTGATTGTTTCTGTGATGGTTCCTATCTGATTTACCTTAACCAGTAATGCGTTGGCAATTTGCTTATCAATTCCTTCCTGAACTCGTGTAACGTTCGTAACAAAAAGATCATCTCCAACTAATTGGACTTTGTTTCCCAATACCTCTGTAAGCATTTTCCATCCTTCCCAATCATCTTCAGCCATGCCATCTTCTATTGATGAGATAGGATATTGCCTGGCCCAGTTTTCCCAGAATTTTACCAATTCTTCACTTTTCATTTCCTTACCGGAGCTCTTATGGAATATGTATTTATTCTTCTCATTATTCCATAACTCGCTGTTGGCAGCATCCATCGCTATAAAAACTTGTGAACCTGCTTTGTACCCTGCAGCATCAATAGCAGTAAGTACCGTTTCAATGGCTTCTTCATTGCTTTGTATATTGGGAGCAAAACCTCCCTCATCACCAACATTAGTGCTATAACCCTTCTTCTTCAGTACAGACTTTAAAGCATGAAATATTTCAACTCCCCACCGCAATCCTTCCTGAAAACTGTTTGCGCCTACAGGCATTACCATAAATTCCTGGAAATCGATCTTGTTATCTGCGTGCGCTCCTCCATTTAATATATTCATCATTGGAACTGGTAAAGTCTTGGCATTTGTTCCTCCTATGTATCGGAATAGAGGAAGACCTGATTCTTCCGCCGCTGCTTTCGCTACGGCCATGCTCACTGCAAGAATAGCATTGGCTCCAAGCTTTCCTTTATTTTCAGTTCCATCCATGGCGATCATTAGCTGGTCAATACCTGTTTGATCGGCCGCGTCATATCCTTCAAGTTCAGGCGCTATGGTATCATTTACGTTGGCAACAGCTTTTAAAACACCCTTGCCGGTATATATTTTTTTATCATTATCTCGTAATTCAACTGCCTCATGTATTCCTGTACTGGCGCCACTTGGAACAGCGGCGCGGCCCATTGCACCTTCATCTGTAATAACATCTACTTCTACTGTAGGATTTCCTCTACTATCTAATATCTGTCTTGCAAAAATTTCAGCAATATAACTCATGGTTTAGTTTATTAAGTTTATTAAGTTAATTGGTTCTCTCCAATTAGCTAATTAATGGTCAGTTCCCTAAAAATCTCCTGCAGCGAAAGATTTTCGCTTTGCAAAGAAACGATGTTAAGATTATGCTGCAAAGAGAGTTCAAGTAATTGACGCCGTACCATCTCTGGTTCATTTGTTTCAATCTTCCAATTGAAGGGATCTTTTTTATGTACCGAAACAACACCTTGAATTCTTTTTAGCCATTCAGCTTCCAGAGGTTCTTTAAATTGAACATTAACTATATTGGTAGCAGATCGTTGCTGAAGGTTACGCAATGTATCGTCGGCAACAATTTTTCCTTTATTGATAATGATAACGCGATCGCAAATCGCTTCAACTTCCTGCAAAATATGAGAAGAAAAAAGTACCAGTTTATTCTTTCCCTGGTCTTTAATGACCTGCCTTATTTCTATGATCTGGTTTGGGTCCAGTCCACTGGTTGGTTCATCTAATATTAATACTTCCGGATCGTGCACTAATGCTGCGGCAAGACCCACTCTTTGCTTGTATCCTTTAGAAAGCTGTCCGATCTTTTTATTGCTTTCCGATAGCAGTCCGGTCAGCCTGATAACATTCTCTATTTTTTCTTTTTTGTTGCTTAATTGATGAATATCTGTAATAAAATATAAATATTCCCTCACATACATGTCATAATATAAAGCATTCGATTCTGGTAGATAACCTATCTTTTTTTTTGCAAGTATAGGATGTGCTTTTACATCAATGCCATTTACTGATATATTTCCTGAATCCGGCTCAAGGTAACCGGTGATCATTTTCATCGTTGTGCTTTTTCCCGCACCATTAGGACCCAAAAAGCCAACGATCTCTCCTTCTTTCACTGTGAACGAAATAGTATCCACCGCTCTCTGCTCTCCAAAGCATCTCGTCAAATTCTTTACTTGTATAGACATAGGCCAGCAAACCTACAAACAATTAGCTAATTAGCTGATTAGCTAATTGTCACAGGTCGTCATATGCATAAATAGGGTCAATATCACTGCCTGCTTTCATTTCGAAAACAGGTTTGATTATACCATCTTTCAATCCGTATACCCAACCATGCAGATCAGGGCGATTCTCTTTTCTCCATGCTCTTTGTATTATTGATGTTTTTGCCAAATGCATTACCTGTTCTTTTACATTTAATTCTACTAACCGGTCAGAACGTTTTTCTTCATCTTTTATGCTTTCTAATTCTTCCCGGTATAAACGCATTACATCCTTAATATTTCGAAGCCACATGTTAAGTACATATTTATAATCATGATTGGTCATGGCAGCTTTAATGCCTCCACAACCATAATGGCCACATACTATTATATGGCGAATCTTTAAATGATTAACTGCAAAATCAAGCACGCTAAGAAGATTTACATCCGTATGTATTACCATATTGGCAACATTTCGGTGCACGAATATTTCTCCTGGCTGTGTTCCTGTTATCCGGTCTGCCGGAACTCTGCTATCACTGCATCCGATCCATAAAAATTCGGGAGTCTGAATTTTTGAGAGTCGGTTAAAGTAATCGGGGTCTTCAGCTATCTTCTCTGCTGCCCATTCCTTATTTTCCTGTAATAACCTTTCGTATGAAAACATTAGATAAAATTAGCTAATTAGCGAATTAGCTAATTGGCTAATTTAGTACGAAATACTAGAACCTTCCATGTCATACCCTTATCAGATAAAATCAATTGAGGAATATCATAAAGCATATAAAAAAAGTTGTGACCAACCGGAACAATTCTGGAGTGAAGTAGCTGAAAATTTTTTATGGAGAAAAAAATGGGATAAAACCTTGCAATGGAATTTCAATGACCCTGATTGCAAATGGTTCATAAATGGTAAACTGAATATTACAGAAAATTGTATAGACCGTCATCTTAAAGAATTAGGTGACAGGGCAGCTATCATATGGGAGCCAAATGATCCCGATGAGCATATTAGGGTACTTACTTATAAAAATCTATATGAGAAGGTTTGCCAGTTTGCACATGTATTAAAGAACAATGGCGTTAAAAAAGGAGATAGAGTATGCATATATATGGGAATGATACCCGAACTGGCCATTGCTGTACTGGCATGCGCGCGCTTAGGTGCCATCCATTCTGTTATATTCGGAGGATTTAGTGCACAAAGCATAGCCGACAGACTTCAGGACGCACATGCTGAATTTATAATAACATGTGATGGTGCATTTAGAGGGGGAAAGGATATTCCGCTCAAATCTGTAATTGATGATGCATTAATTGCATGTCCCTTTGTGAAAAGGGTGATTGTTTGTACCAGAACACGTACTCCTGTTAGCATGATAAAAGGAAGAGATGTTTGGTGGGAAGACGAAATAAAAATTGTAGAGACCAAAGGACTTACAGATTTTAAAGCTGAAGAAATGGATGCGGAAGACATGCTTTTTATATTGTATACTTCCGGCTCTACAGGAAAACCAAAAGGTGTGGTACATACCTGTGCAGGTTATATGATCTACACAGCTTATTCCTTTGTAAATGTTTTTCAATATAATAAAGGTGATGTGCATTTCTGTACTGCTGATATAGGATGGATCACTGGCCATAGCTATATCGTGTATGGTCCTTTGGCAGCAGGGGCCACTTCTCTTATGTTTGAAGGAATTCCTACATGGCCTGACGCAGGCAGATTCTGGAGCATAGTTGATAAACATAAAGTAAATGTGCTATATACAGCTCCAACGGCAATACGATCTTTAATGGGATTTGGATTAAAACCTTTCGAAGGAAAGGATTTGTCTTCACTTAAAATTTTAGGTACAGTTGGTGAACCTATTAATGAAGAAGCCTGGCATTGGTATGATGAGCATGTTGGCAAAAAGAAATGTCCTATTGTAGATACCTGGTGGCAGACAGAAACTGGTGGGATACTTATTTCTAACCTTGCAGGAATTACTCCTTCAAAACTAACATATGCTACACTACCGCTGCCTGGTGTTCAGCCTTTGCTGGTAGATGAAAACGGTAAAGAATTGCAGGGTAATCCGGCTGCAGGGAATCTTTGTATAAAAGCTCCATGGCCTTCAATTATACGCACTACCTATGGCGACCATGAACGCTGCAAACAAAATTATTTTTCTACCTATCCGGGATTGTATTTTACAGGAGACGGCGCTCTGCGTGATGAAAAAGGTAATTACCGGATTACCGGAAGGGTAGATGATGTATTAAATGTAAGCGGTCACCGGATTGGTACTGCTGAAGTAGAAAATGCGATAAATATGCATTCAGGAGTAGTAGAAAGCGCTGTAGTTGGTTACCCTCATGATATTAAAGGACAAGGTATCTATGCTTACGTAATTTTCCAGGGTCATGGAAATAATGATGATGCTACACGTAAGGACATACTTCAAACAGTTACCCGCATTATTGGCCCAATAGCCAAGCCGGATAAAATTCAATTTGTTTCCGGGCTTCCAAAAACCAGAAGCGGCAAGATCATGCGACGGATATTGAGAAAAATTGCCGAGGGAGAAACACAAAATTTTGGTGATATTACTACCTTATTAGATCCCGGAGTGGTTACTGAAATAGCTACAGGTAAAATTTAGGCAAGTATACTCTATGTTTTCGTGATTTGGAGATACATTTGCGAACTTTAATCCATTCATGCAGAAAACCAAAACAAGCCGGCTAAAATCTTATCTAAAATGGATTTTATGGGTACTTGTAGTTCAATTCGTGCTGGTAAATATCATGGCTGCCATATACGCTTATAAGTTTACTCACTTTTATAATGGTCCTGCGCCCGTATATACAGCCAAAAACATATTCGTGAAAACATGGAAGCTTTTTGTTGGCCCCAGTTTTTACAAGGATACAGAAGAGACAGCCCCATCCTTTGACTTTGAAAACGTTGCTCTTAAGAATTCAGAAAATACTCCAATTGATGCCTGGTATAGTAAAACAGATTCCGCAGATAAATGTGTTATTATTCTTCATGGTATTTCAGTAAATAAGAGTTTTTTGCTCGCTGAAGCTTCAAGGTTCAGGCAATGGAATTATTCAATTATGATGATCGACTTCAGAGGACATGGAAGAAGCGGAGGGAACACCAGTACATTTGGTTCAAAGGAAACAGATGAATTGCAAAAGGCATTTGCTTATGCTAAATCTAAAGGAAATAAGAAAATTATTTTATATGGAGTTTCTATGGGAGCTATTGTAAGCATGAAGGCTGTTGCCGAAGGCAAATTGAATCCTGACGCTCTTATAATTGATGCACCTTTTGGAAGTCTGCATAAACATTTGCGATCACGTGCAGAAGTACTGGGTTTCCCTGCTGAACCTTTTGCTTCTTTAGTTACTGGATGGATTGGTATTGAAAGGGGATTTAATGCATTTGGACTTCGCGGCTCCAAATATGCCACGGAGATAAAATGTCCTGTATTATTGGAATGGGGAGAATATGACAGATATGTAAAGAGAAATGAGCTGGAATCAATTTATAATAATCTCTCATCGCAAAATAAAAAGCTCGTCATATATCCTGATGCAGGTCATGAATCTTATCTTCAGCGTGACCCAATACTCTGGGAACGTACCGTTTCCTCGTTCTTAACTTCACTCTATTAACTTAATCTTTATCAACTACTTTCTAATTGTAATAGGCGTTCCAATTGGAACATAGGTATAGAGATCCTCTATATCTTCTCTCTTTAATGAAATGCAACCATCTGTCCAGTTATTATAACGGTCTACTACAAAGTCTTCATGTGGCCATGTACCATGAATGCCTATGCCACCGCCAGGTCTTGCTGAGGAAGGAATAATACCTCTTCTTTTAAGGGCATTAAATTTTTCAAGTGTTTCCCTGGTTGGATAATCCAAGCCCATATAACGATCCCACTTTTCATGTACTCGCTTGGATACGATCCTGAATGTTCCTTCAGGAGTATTGCGATCGCCTTCCATTTTTTTATCTTCAAGACTGCTGTTCCCAAATACAACCGGATAAGTTGCATACCATCCTTTCGCATCATATACACTCAGTTCATAATTCGATTTACTTACTACAATGCTAATGGGGGCAATTGGCATAGAGGCTGTAATTCTTCTCTCTCTCGTAGTATGATAGGAATGGAAAGTTGAAGAAGGCGGGTTTGATTGAAAAAATAAGCTGCCACCTGCCAGCAAACATGAAAGGAAAACGGCGGTTTTCATACTGATCGTGGTTTAGCGGTTATCATAGGCATTAACGTCTGCAAATTTATTTTTATTTCCTATCCAACGATCTTTTAACTTGTCTTTGTAAAATAAAAAATCCTGTAGTATAAAACAACAGGATTTTCCCAGGCAAAATGTATAAGTAAGATTACCAACTGCTCAAGCGGATACCTACGGTATAGGGAGTTTGGTCCAGTCCTTTGCTCCACATGTTTTTCATTGCATAAGAACCATAAAGTTTAACAACTCCAAGATTCAATTCGCCTATATAGGAAAGCTTCCATTTTTCAAGATCAAAATCACCATGAAGCTTGCTATGATTAATTTTCTGGCGGGCGGAATATAGATAACTAGCACTGATACCACCACTAAATCCAAAGCTTTTATTCCGTTCGGGTGTAAAATTTATATTCAGCATAAAGGGAAGAGTTATATAGTCAGCGGCGAGCTTATTCTTGTACACATTTGTTTCATCAAAGCTGATAACTGTTGGATTTTTGTGGAAATGGACACTTTCATCATCGTAACGGTAATTATTTAATTCAAGTCCGAGTCCATATTTAAAATTTATAACATGCTTTATTATATTTATTTTTTGCATAAAGAACCAGATATTTACATCTACTGATTTCCCATTTCTTAAATTAAGGCGATCCTTATTACTTCCCGGAGCAAATGCCTGCGCTTCAGCAGAGCCATAAATAGTATTGTCTGTATAGTTAGCAAATCCCAGGTCAACAACGAACCAATTGGTACTGACATTAGAAGATTTATAATGATGGTGGTTTGATATAGTTATATCATTATCCTCTTTTCCATTTTCGTCTTTTCCATGCTTTTTTACAATGATCATTCCGCCTACCTTAATAGTATCAACTTTTTGATCATTGCCCGATGTGTCCGTTTGGCTAATGCCGGTCATAGCTTCGCAAAATGCAATTATTGCAATCAATATTTTTTTCATACTGTAGATTTTCAAAATAGTTTAATTAATTTTTACCGCAACTGCTCCAATCAATAACTCTTCATTTTCATTTGCAGGATCAATACCGGTTTTCTTTTCGATCAGGCGGGTAGCTTTACGTAAAAAGCCTTTAAATGATCCCTTCCTGTCGTTGATTGCAATTGAATTCTTTGGAGATTCAGATTGTGTTACAGCTTCAATACTAGTTGTACGTTGAGGAAGTAAAGATGTTACAGGCGATTTGTTAATGCCTTGTTTTAAAGCAATATCAGATGTTGTTGCCGGAGTAAGAAGGTTTTGATTTATGTAAGAAACCTTTGCGTTCTCAAAAGTAGAATGCGTGATTTCAGTAATATTATTATTAGTAGTATTTGTTGTATTGCTTGTAATAGTAGAATTGGTATTCCTGGTAAAGTGTTTTTTGTTTTGGATGGAAGCTAATTTAGACCCATTTGATACTTTATTGGAATTTACATCATTGTTTATCTGAGCGCCATTTAGATTATTTGGCTGATTAGCAACTTCAGTTTTTGGAACTTCTTTATCTGTTGTTTTCTGCTGTGCCGGACTCCTTAATGAAGGTTTTGTCTTTACGGCAACAACGGGAACCTGAATGTTATGAGAATTGTTGTTGGAGGTCCAGTACAAAATTCCCAGAAATGCTATAACAATGATCGCTGCAGCTACTCTAAGCCATGTTCTTAATGTAATTGTTCTTTCCGTATGGCGGTATAATGATCTCTTATGAGGATAAATTACTTTTTCTGTGTTATCCAGCTTTGTCCTTTGCAATAAGTCATATTGAAGCTGAAGTTGTTTATCTTCTAATATTTCTTTCAGCAGATGCTTTTGCCTTGTTTCAGGCATTTCATTATCGAGTAATAATAGCAATTCCTCTTCTAAGCCAATAGGTTTCATCACATCTGAATGCAAAAATTCCTTAGCATCCAGCTTCACCTCTTCATCTGACAATTTGGTGCTGAGCAGTAAGTCAAATTCAGTTTTCACTTCCGGGTGAGCTGCAACAAATTGTTCAACCGCTTGCTTCTGTTCATCATTCAGTTCATTATCGACATATAGAAGAAAGTATTCTTCGTAATTGCCGGAATGAATAATATCGTTTTCTCTAAATAACATTTTCAACTTTTACAATGTACTCTTTTAATTGAAGACGTGCCCTGTGCAGATATACTTTTACCTGGCTTTCGCTAAGGTTCATTATCTGTCCTATTTCATCATAGCTATAACCTTCATAATCTTTTAGCATTACCAGGGATCTTTGAGTTTCACTTAATTTGGCCAAAGCTCTTTCTAATATATCCCGAATATTATTGGCTTCCTTATTAGTAACTCTAGCTTCTTCCCCAAAATCATCTTTCAGCTGCACTCTTTTTACTTTCCGCAAATGATCGATCATTTGGTTGTAGGCTACAGTAAACAGGTACGATTTGCATTTCATACCATCTACATCAGCCCTGTTTCTCCAAAGCTTTTCAAAAGCAGTCTGTACCACATCTTTTGCATCTTCCTCATGCCGCAGGTTCTTTAGGATAAAGCGGTATACGTTATCTGCATAAAGGCGTACACAATCATTATATTCTTTTTCGGTCATAAACAGTCTACAATCAGCTTATAATCTACTGTTTTACGCAGAAATAAGCAAAATGTTACATTAAAGAAGACATTTTAGCGAAATAATTCGAAATTAATAAACTGCCTGGGAAAGGACTCCCATAGCATTTCCTTATTATCAGAAGTAGTTTTTGTGTTCTTGTAGCAATCAGAGCTTCCCTGGCAAAGTCTTTGGGTTTTATTGTATATAGTGAATGAAAAGAGGGAAATAATAATCACCAGAAGGCTGGCAAAAATGAAGTCTTTGCTTTTTAACACCGTTCTCATGGCGCTGGTTTATTAATAGGACGAAAATAATACGCGCTATGTTACAGTTTTATTAAATCGTCAATCGTCAAGCGTTAATCGTAAATCGTCAATCGTCAATCGTCAATTTCCGTGAATCGTATTACGTGAATTAAGGCTCTAGCAATTAGCTATTAGCTTCAAGACCTATAATGCGATGAGCATTACAGCTTTATGCTGACAATTCAATGATTGGCGATTTTACAGATAGATACCATTCTTCAATTTGTAATGCATTCTTCCCTGACAATCCTTTTTAGAAGCTGAACATGAGGTAATTGTAATTGATAATACGGCAAGAGCGCCGAAAACGATTAGAAGCCGTTTCATAAGGTGCAATGTTTAAGTAATAAATGAACAATTTTAGGGTTGTTCACCGGATGTTGATGATCGTAAAACGGCACCATATCGAATTTATTGCAGTTAAATATAAAAAACCTGGTTCCTATTAATTAGCTAATTGTAATACTCCCAACTCTTTACCCACTTTAGTAAAAGCGGTTATAGCCCGGTCTAAATGCTCCATTTCATGGGCGGCACTGATCTGTACCCGGATCCGGGCCTGACCTTTTGGAACTACCGGATAGAAGAATCCGATTACATAAATACCCTCTTTTAGTAAGGCATCAGCAAATTTGGAAGCCAACACAGAATCATAAAGCATGATTGGAACAATGGGATGTTCACCTTTTTTAATATCGAAGCCGGCTTCTGTCATGCGGCTACGGAAATATTTTGCATTATTCTCAAGCTTGTCCCTTAATTCAGTAGTTTCACTGAGCATGTCCAGTACAGCCAGACTAGCTCCGGTGATAGATGGAGCAAGAGTATTAGAAAATAAATAAGGCCGGCTTCTCTGGCGTAATATTTCTATAATCTCTTTTCTACCGCTGGTAAATCCTCCTGAAGCTCCACCTAAAGCCTTACCCAGCGTGCCTGTTATTATATCAATTCTTCCCATTACTCCTCTGAATTCGTGAGTTCCGCGACCTTGCTTACCCATAAATCCGGAAGCGTGACTATCATCTACCATTACGATCGCATCATATTTATCGGCCAGGTCGCATATCTTGTCTAACTGGGCAATAGTACCGTCCATGCTGAAAACCCCATCAGTTACTATTATTCGGTTTCTTGCACCTGAAGCTTCTTTAAGCTTTGCTTCCAGATCATCCATATTATTATTCTCATAACGGAAGCGCTGGGCTTTGCATAACCGCACACCATCAATAATAGAAGCGTGGTTCAGAGCGTCTGATATAATTGCATCCTGTTCGTTAAAAAGCGGTTCAAAAACACCTCCGTTCGCATCAAAGGCAGCAACGTAAAGTATAGTATCTTCTGTTCCCAGGAATTCAGCCAGTTTCTTTTCCAACTGCTTATGAATATCCTGAGTACCACAAATAAAACGTACGCTGCTCATACCATATCCTCTGGTGTCTAAATAATGATGTGCCGCTTCCAGCGTTTTTGTATGTGAAGAAAGACCCAGGTAATTATTAGCGCAGAAGTTCAGGACCTTTTTACCATTTACTATGATCTCTGCTCCTTGTGGGCTTTCTATTATCCTTTCGATTTTATATAATCCTGATTGCTTTATGTCTTCAATTTCGGTACGAAGGCGTTCTACAAATTTGTCATTCATACAGGGCAATTTTGGCCGCAAATATATAGCATTCGGCATTCGGCTTTCAGCTTTCAGCCATCAGCAATTCCTACAATGATTTATTGATTAATGACTCATTGACCTTCTTACCAATCCTCACTCTGGCCGGCGCCCTTCTTCTGATTCTGCAATCGCTGCTGAAGATTTCTTTCTTTTTGTTGGAGAAGCTTCAATTTTTGGTCTGCATCCTTTTGATTCATTTTAGGCTGCTTCTGCTTATCCTGATTCTTTTTCTGTTCCTGCTTTTGCTTTAGCTCCAGCAATGCTTTCTGGAGGTTTTCTCTCGCTTCTTTATCTGAGGGATTATTTAATAACGCTTTTTTGTAAGCGTCAATACTCGCTTCAAGATCCTTTGTTTTAGTAAGGGCTACACCTTTATTATAATAAGAGGAAGAAAGTATTGATTTATCGTTTGAAGATGCGATCAATCTGTCAAGCACCTGTTCAGCCTCATCGTATTTTTTTTGTTTCTGAAGCGCATTTGCAAGATTATATTGTGCAGCAATGCTTTTATTATTTACTTCAAGAGCTTTCCTGTATTGCATTTCTGCTACATCAAACTGTGAGGTTTGGTAGTATCTGTTGCCCTTATTAATTAAAGTATTTGTGTCCTGCGCATTCAACTTCACTGCACATATATAGAATACAAAAAATAATAGTAAAGCTTTCATGTAGTTATTTTTTTACGGTCAGGTAAAAACAATTCAACTAATAAAAGGAGCAGCATTGGAACCAGAAGCCATTTGTAAAACGAAACATAATTATAAAGAGACGCATCGCCAAGCGCTTTCTTCTCAATGTTAGAATATTGGCTCAGTACATCCTTTACGGCAGCATCTGCATTATCAAGATGAATATATTTACCATGTGTTACGGAAGCGATCTGTTGCAATAATTGTTCATTGAGTTTTGAAATGATCACATTTCCAGCTGCATCCTTTTTTGCATTGCCTGCAGAATCCATAATGGTAGCCCCCTCTGGGGAACCTATGCCTACAGTATTGATCATGATCCCTTTTTTGGAAAGATCAGTAGCTGTTTGTAAGGCATTTTCATCATGGGTTTCACCATCAGTGATGAGGACAATGGATTTAAACCGGTCTTCCTGTTCATTGAATAATAGATCGCTTTTTAAAAAAGCATCGCCTATGCTTGTACCCTGGGCGCTTATTAATTTAGGGTTGGCTGTTGAAGCATACATACGGGCGGCATTCATATCGAAGGAAAGAGGCATTTGCACATATGCATTTCCAGCAAATACCACCAGTCCAATTCTGTCATCTTTTAAATTATCAATAAGGCGGGAAATAAATTGCTTTGCCCTATCCATCCTACTTGGCTGAATATCTGCTGCGAGCATGCTGTTGCTAACATCAAGAGCGATTACCACATCAATGCCTTTACGAGCGTCGCCAGAATTCTGATCGGGCTGTCGTGGATTGGTAAGTGCCAAACATCCTAATGTGAATGCTATAAGGAGTAAGGAAAATTTAATTGTATTTTTTAGTGATGAGTAGCTTGTAAAAAGTGATTTTACCAGTTTAGGATCGCCTATTTTTTTTGTTCTTTCTTTCTTCCACCTGATGTATAAGATAAACAACAGTACAAATACAGGTATCAGCAACAAGAGCCAAAACGCTTCAGGGTATTGATATTGGTAGTTCAAGGGGGTAAAATTAGCTAATTAGCAAATTAGCTGGTTAGCTAATTTGCTCATCCAGCATTGATTGGCTTTTATTATTTATTATTTATTATTTATTATTAATTCTTTGAAAAGGGGTTTAATTCTATGTTTGGAAATAAATAGATGTCTAAATGTTTTTGAGTGAACAAATAAGTAATAATAAATAATTCGATCAACAATAATCTATAGACGACCACCCATTACCTAATTACCTAATCAGCTAACCAACTAATCATTTCCTCCCTTTCATAAAGCCTAATTGATCCAGTATTGATTTAAGGATCTTCATGCGTACGGATGGAATGTCTATATTTTTATCTGAACTTTCAAGATTTAATACGAAGAAGTAAGGATGCCTATTCTCTTCAATATAGCCAACGATCCATCCGAGAGGATTTCCATTTTCTTTTACGCCTGTCCCTGTTTTATAGCTTAATTTATATTCAGGTTTGTCTTCAAAAAGCATGGCTTTTTTTACTATTTCCTGGTTTAACCTGAAAAAAGGAAGTTCATCAAAATAGAGCTTCTTTACTAATCCCAATTGTTCATCCGGAGTAATTTTTAATGTATTGTTTAACCAGAAAGAGTCGATAGGGCCTTTGATCTTTTTAGTTCCATAAGATAGTGTATCCAGCCAGTGTTGCATGGTATCCTTTCCAATTCGCCGGGCTACTTCCTGGTAATAAGGAACAGCAGAAACCTGGAAAGCCTGGTACATGCTTAAATCTTTATCCCATTCCGGTCTTCTCTTTATCCCATCCCATTTAATCACCATGCTATCGTTTTTAATAACACCGGTCTGCAACCCTATGAGTGAATTAACTATTTTAAATGTAGAGGCTGGAAGAAAATTACTGTCTTTATACCTGTCCACATTATAAATAATAAAATTGCCGGTATTATTATTCAGTAGGGCGAAAGTTCCATCTACATGATTTTCTGAAAAGTATTTTCCTAAAGATGAATCAACCGTTACATTATTTGGAGTACATGATAAGAGGATAGCTGTAAATGAAAAAGCAACCAATAAGTATTTCATGTGTCAAAGATAGTTGGGGGGAATTTGTTGGGGTTTCAAGAAGGTGAAAAGTTGACAAGTTGACAAGTTAACAAGGAAAGCCAGAATCGTTTAGAGTACAATAGTCTTGATGAAATATGGCATATCTGGTGAGAGGTCTAATTATGCAGGGATGTAAATATATATGCCATATTTGGTGGTTAGCATTTTAATGTTAAAGGATAGGTTTGAAATGGGTATTAGAAGGGTTATAGTTGGAGGATTAATGAGTGTGTAATAGCTGATAGTTAAATAATGAACGCTTTTAATGAGGAGTGTGAACGCTTTTAATCGGGAGTTTAGAGGAATTTGGAATTGGGAGAAAGCTGCTAGCTTCTAGCTGCTAGCTGCAAGACTTTAAATGCAGTTTGTTTTATAGGTTTTGGCATTCCTTGTTAACTTGTCAACATTTCAACTTGTCAACTTATTAATTTGTCGAATTGTTAACTTTTCCCAAATCTGCAATTGCAAATCTACAATTACTTCTCTATGTACCCTTCTTATCTTTGCGGGCAGTCTATGGAATTTTATTGTGAGAGCTTAACGGAATACAGGCGCCTCCCTACAAGGGAAGTGAAAGCAGGTGACCTTCTTCTGGGGAATTTTCATCCCCTCCGCGTGCAGACGATGACTACAACGGATACTATGGATACAACGGCTACTGTTGAACAATCCATACGCTGTATTGAAGCGGGAGCTGAGCTGGTGAGAATTACTGCACCGTCTAAAAGGGAAGCAGAAAATCTGCTAAACATTAAAAATGAACTGAGAAAAAGAGGATATAAAACACCTTTGGTTGCCGACATTCACTTTACTCCGAATGCTGCAGAAATTGCTGCAAGGATAGTTGAAAAAGTTCGGGTGAACCCAGGCAATTATGTTGACAAGAAAAAATTTGAACTGATCGAATATACAGATGCAGATTACCAGGAAGAAATTGAACGCATAGCAGAACGATTTACTCCTCTTATAAAGATCTGTAAAGAATATGGAACAGCTATGAGAATTGGAACTAATCATGGTTCCCTGAGTGATCGCATCATGAGCCGTTATGGTGATACGCCGATAGGAATGGTAGAAAGCGCCATGGAATTTTTGCGCATTGCCAGAGCAGAAAGCTATCATAACATTGTGTTGAGCATGAAATCCAGCAATCCCCAGGTAATGGTTCAGGCTTACAGGCTTCTTGTTGCCACCATGCAAAATGAATTCAATGAATGCTATCCGCTGCACCTTGGCGTAACCGAAGCCGGAGATGGAGAAGATGGCAGAATTAAAAGTGCAATAGGCATTGGAAGTCTATTAGAGGATGGCCTTGGAGATACTATAAGAGTGTCGTTGACTGAAGACCCTGAAGTTGAAATTCCGGTATGCAAGGATATTGTTAAACGATATCAGGACCGACAAATTCCTTCCGGTAAAAGATCTTCACCTATAACAATCAATAAATTACCTTATAGTCCTTTTGAGTATAAACGCAGAGAAACATTTCCTGTGAATAATATAGGTGGTCATCATGTTCCGGTAGTGATCGCAGATCTAAGTAAGCTGGCTTCCATAACTCCAAAGGATCTTCAAAGTGCAGGTTATACTTATGATGCCGGAATAGATAAATGGACCATATCGGATATGGCAGCCGATTATATTTTTACCGGACATAGCCTCCTTGATTTTGAATTACCCGGAACATTAAAAATAATTGTATATCCTGCCACGTGGATGCAGGCAAAAGATAAATTAACTTATTTGCCCCTGTTTGATGATCATGGCTATATAAAAAATGGTTGCAAAAGTGATCTACTGAATTTTGTAATGCTCGATACTTCAAATAGTAATTCAAACGAGTTACCGGGAACTCAGTACATGGATAAAATTGCTAATGATAAAACAGTTGTATTCTGCCTGAGCAGCACCAATAAAAATGCTGTTTCTGACATTCGCAAGATGTTTATATATTTCGAATCGAACAAGATCTTCAATCCTGTTGTTATAACTGTAGATAGCAACTGGAAAACGGCTGATGAGCACCTGATCCATTTTGCAACAGAAGCAGGATCATTATTATTAGATGGAATGGGAGATGGGATATCCCTTGGATTTACCTCTGAAAGCTATAAACAATGGTCAGTTATTGGTAATGACCTTTCAGTTCAGGAAAATAAGCTGGTATCAATCTCCGGACGAAAATATTTAACGGCAACTACTCCTGAACAATTCATGAACAATACGGCCTTCAGTATTTTACAGGCTACGCGAACTCGAATTTCTAAAACTGAATATATTAGTTGTCCCAGTTGCGGCAGGACCTTATTCGACCTTCAGGAAACAACAGCAAAGATCCGTTCTGTTACCAACCATCTGAAAGGAGTAAAGATCGCCATTATGGGATGCATTGTAAATGGTCCTGGTGAAATGGCGGATGCTGATTTTGGATATGTTGGTAGTGGTCCGGGTAAAATAACTTTATATAAAGGGAAGGAAGTAGTTAAGAGAAATGTGAATAGTGATGTAGCAGTAGAAGAACTAATTAACCTGCTAAAGGAAAATGATGCCTGGGTAGAAAGGTTACTTGATTAATTTTGGACACTTAAGATTATTATGCAGACGGATTTTTTGGTTATCGGATCGGGAATTGCGGGACTTACCTATGCTCTTAAAGTTGCTCACCATTGTCCGGATAAAAGTATTGTCCTTATCACTAAAGCTTCTCCGGATGAAACAAATACAAAATATGCCCAGGGTGGAGTAGCTGTTGTGAATGACCTTGAAAATGACAGTTTCCAAAAACACATAGATGATACTCTAATTGCAGGTGATGGACTTTGCAATAAAGAAATAGTAGAGATCGTGGTAAAGGAAGGCCCTGCAAGGGTACAGGAAATTATTGACTGGGGCGCTCAGTTTGACAAAGATGCAGAAGGGGAATTCAAATTAGGCAAAGAAGGCGGCCATTCGGAATTCAGGATCCTTCACCATAAGGATGTTACTGGTATGGAAATGGAAAGAGCGTTACTGGAAGCCATTAAAAGAATACCTAACATTACTATTATTCATCACTGCTTTGTTATAGATATTATTACCCAACATCATTTAGGTTACCTTGTAACAAAGTCTGCTCCGGATATTTGCTGTTATGGTGTTTATGTTTTAAATGAAAGTACCAACCGCATTGAAAAGATACTTGCTAAAATAACTTTACTTGCGACCGGAGGAAATGGTCAGGTATATCGTACAACAACAAATCCATCCATTGCATCTGGTGATGGCGTGGCAATGGTTTACAGGGCAAAGGGAAGAATAGAGAATATGGAATTCATACAATTCCATCCCACCGCACTTTATGAAGCTGGAAAAAGGGGTCAGGCTTTTTTAATTACAGAAGCGGTGAGAGGAGACGGAGGCATTTTAAGAACGATCAACGGAGAAGCTTTTATGGAGCGTTATGACGGCAGGAAAGACCTTGCCCCACGTGATATTGTGGCCCGTGCTATTGACAATGAAATGAAGATAAGCGGAAGTGAGCATGTATATCTTGATTGCCGGCATATGGATATGGAAAAATTCAAAGAGCATTTTCCAAACATATATGCGAAATGTCTTTCTATAGGAATAGATGTTTCAAAAAATATGATACCTGTTGCTCCGGCAGCACATTATAGCTGTGGGGGCATTAAAACCGATGAATGGGGTCGCAGCTCAATAAGCAATTTATATTCATGCGGAGAATGTGCCAGTACCGGTTTGCATGGAGCTAACAGACTCGCCAGCAATTCACTTTTAGAAGCGATGGTTTTTGCACATAGGTGTTATGCAGATTCAGTTAGTAAAATAGATGATATAAAAGATCATCCGGCAATACCGGATTGGAATGCAAAAGGAACTTCTCAACCTAAAGAAATGATCCTGATCACCCAAAGCTTAAAAGAATTGCAGCAAGTGATGAGTGATTATGTTGGCATAGTGCGAAACAATATACGTTTGCAAAGGGCTATGAAAAGGATTGACCTACTTTTCGATGAAACGGAAGGATTATACCAGGCAACTACTGTATCGCCGCAATTGCTCGAACTTAGAAATATGATCACAGTTGGCTATCTTATTACAAAGGCAGCATCTTTTAGAAAAGAAAGCAGGGGATTACATTATAATACAGATTATCCATATAAAGCTGACATCGTTCAGAATATAGTTTTATAACCTGATTAACTTTTTACTTCTTAACCGGTTTCGTGCCACAATTCTGTACCTCTATCTTTGTGCAGCATTATGTATTATATTGTCTATGCCTTATTATATTTAATTTCTTTATTGCCACTAAGGATCCTTTACCTTCTTTCCGATTTTTTTTACCTGATTGTCTATTATATTTTAGGATATCGTAAAAAAGTAGTGATGAACAACCTCACTATTTCATTTCCTACAAAAACAGAGGAAGAAAAGGTAACTATTGCTAAAAAGTTCTACAGAAATTTCACGGATACAGTTATAGAAACCATCAAGGTCTTAAGTGCAAGTGATAAATTTATAAAAGCGCACCTTACTGGTAATTTTTCCATTTTTGAAGAGATAAGAAGGAAGGGGAAGAAATGCCAGGCGCACCTGGGCCACAATTTTAATTGGGAACTTGCCAATGCTGCTGTTCCTCTTTACGTTCAACAGGATTTTTTAGCGGTATACATGCCAATAGAAAATAAAATATTTGACCGGATATTCAGACAACTGAGAGCAAAAACCGGTTCCTTTTTATTGCCGGCTACAGAAATGCGTATTGCTATGATCCCATGGCGTAATAAGCAATATGTTTTGGCTTTAGTAGCAGATCAAAGTCCGGCAGTACCATCCAATGCTTATTGGGTTAGATTTTTCGGGAAGCCAACACCGTTTGTCCGTGGTCCGGAAAATGGAGCAAGACTTTCAGACATCGCCGTAGTTTTCTGTCACATAACTAAAATAAAAAGGGGCTATTACGAAGCCCATTTACAAATAGCAACTGAAAATGCCGCAGGCATGAAACAGGGAGAGCTTACAAAGAATTATGTGAGGTACCTTGAAGATGTAATAACTGCAAATCCGGAGATGTGGCTTTGGAGCCATCGCAGGTGGAAGTTTGAATGGAAGCCGGAATACGGAGAGGTAATAGAATGATTTTAGATTGCGGATTTTAGATTGCAGATTTTAGGTGAGCGGTTTTAGATTTTAGATTAATTATTGCAGATTGAGGGAAGAAGTTGCTTTAGATCTAGTTCAATACACTTTTTTCTTTTTCAGTCTGGATCTTTGATTCTTCCTTTATTTTGTTCCAGCCACCAGCTACATTTCTCAGGTTATGATAGCCTTGTCTTTTTAAATGTGAAGTTGATAGTAATATTGTGTTTTATGGATTGATT